>REDH01000221.1 GCA_007693585.1 Deltaproteobacteria bacterium | reverse complement strand
ACCAGCACGACCACGACCACGACCACCAGCACGACCATCCGCATCGCTGATCGGCCGGACTGCGACGCGCTGGCTGCGCGTCACGTTCCGTTCGCAGATGCGCGGACCAAACGACTCCGCGGAGTCCTTGCTGTTCCGGGCAGTCGCCGATGAGTCAACCCGAGGCGCTGGTCACGCCGTTCGCGAGAGACGTGTCGAGTCGCCCGTACCGGACCCTGACGAAGCGGATGTTCCTGCAACATAGCCTCGCAGCGGCGACCGCGAGCAGGCGTTCCGTGCACCGCCGACGCGGATATGCCCTTGCGACCTGCTTTCCCGGGCGCGTGGCGTCATGTGTCGCAGGCTGATCACTCTTTCCAGATGATGCGCCAGGGTCGTCGCTTGAGTTCGCGGACGAACTCCCTCATGTCCTCGAAGATCTCCTCGTCGGTGAGGAGTCGGCCCACGGTCCCTTCGCCGCGTTCGATTCGTCCGACGATGGTCTCGGCGTCCGCGGTCGCATTTCGCACGCTGAGGGAGGCGGATTCGGCGTTGGCGATGGTGCGCTGGAGGCTCTCCTCGTTGTCCCCGAGAATTCTGCGTGCGCTGTCGGCGGTTTCGCGGACGGAGACGAGTGTTGGCTCGACCTCTCGGTCGACGACGTTGCTGATGCTGGCCGCGTTTCGGATCGTGGTCCGGAGGTCAGTTCCGTCACCGACGGCGCGGTTGAGGGAGCGTCCGAGGCGGCCGTACTCGTTGATGGCGCTGTTGGCATCATCGAGCAGGACAGGGAGTCTGTCGCGGTTTTCTTCGAGGAGCCCGTCGACGTTCCGGAAGATCCCGTCGATCTGCTCTTCGTTGTTGCGGATACGTTCGTCGAGCGAACCGGCCAGCGAGCCGATGTTGTTGACGAAGTCCTCGATCCGGAGTTCGCCGTCCTCCATGCTGGTGGCCACCTGGTCGACGATTCTGCGGAGCGACTCGATGCCTTCGTATGCGGAGGCGATGATCATGTCGAGACGAGGCGGGTCGATCCCCTGGAACACCTGTCCGTCGCGCACGGGTTCGAGGGTCGGGTCCAGACTGGTGATCTCGACATAGGGTTCACCGAGCACGCCCTGGGTGGTGACGTTGAACTCGGCGTCCTGCCGGATGTTCTCGCGCATGGCTTCGTCGACGCGCAGGGTGACTCGGACGTAGACGCGGCGGTCGACTTCGGGGTCGTGGGCTCCCCCCATGAACCGTACAGCGGACACGGTGCCTGCCGGGATGCCGGCCACCCGGACCTGCGCCCCGTTCTTGAGTCCGGATGCGTTGTTGAAGTCGACGTAGAAGACGACCTGCTTTCCGAAGCGGAAGTCGCCGAGGATGGCGATGAAGGCGATGAGCGTGACGATGCTCACGAGCACGAGAACGCCGACCTTGACTTCGATGGCTGATTCCTTTCGCTGCATTCGATTTGGCCTGGTACGCGTTCGTGGGTTCAGACTTCCATGGGCCCGGTGGGGCGTCCGTTGATGAATTGCTGGACAATCGGGTTGTCCGTGGTGCGGTACTCGGCGGGAGGCCCATCGAGCAGGAACTCTCCCTTGTAGAGCATGGCGACGCGGTCTGCGACACCGAAGATGGAGCGCAGGTCGTGGCTGACGACGATGGAGGTGACGCCGAGTCGATCGGAGAGGTCCCGGATGAGCCTGTCGACGATGTTGGCGCTGATGGGGTCGATGCCGGTGGTGGGTTCGTCGAAGATGACGAATTCCGGTTCGAGGGTGAGGGCTCTTGCAATGGCGACCTTCTTTCGCATGCCGTCGCCGAAGTCGGCGGGGTAGCGTGTGGCCTCGTCGGCCATGTTCACGAGTTCGAGTTTCTTGAGGGCGAGTTCCCGCGCCTCGCTCATGGTGACGCCCATGTGCTTTCGGATGGGGAGCGCGACGTTATCGAGGAGCGTCATGGAGTCGAAGAGGGTGGAGTTCTGAAAGACCATCGCGCAGCGTTTCCGGACGGGATAGAACTCGGCTTCGGTGAGGTCTGTGATGTCCTGCCCGTCGAGCACCACACGGCCCTTGTCGGGCCTGAGGAGGCCGACGAGGTGCTTGACGAGAACGCTCTTCCCGGCTCCGGATGAGCCAATGATGAACATGATCTCGCCCTTGTGGACGGTGAGGTTGACACCACGCAGCACGTGCTTGGGTCCGAAGGATTTGTAGATGTCGTGGAATTCGATCACGTCGAGGCGACGTCAGGAGAAGAGGAAGACGAAGGCAAGGCCGCTCAGCAGGAAGTCGAGAAAGACGATGGCGAGGCTGCAGTTGACGACGGACTTGGTGGTTGCCCATCCGACCCCTTCGCTGCCTCCGAAGGCGCTCAATCCAGCGTGACAGGCGATGACGGGAATGGCAACGCCATAGGCTGTGGCCTTCATGCAGAAGGCGATGAAGTCACCCCATTCGAGCATGCTGGTGTTGTAGAAGGTGCTGGGGTTCACGTCGTAGGCGACGCTCGCGATCCACATTCCGGACAGGAAGCAGACGACCACGGCGAGGGTGGACAGGAGGAACGTCATGGCGACGCCGGAGATGAACCGTGGAACGACGAGGTACTGAACGGGGTCGGCGTTGTTCATGCGGAGGGCGTCGACCTGTTCGGTCACGACCATGGAGCCGATCTCGGCGGCGATTCCGGTTCCGACCCGGGTGGCGATCATGAGCGCGGTGACGGTGGGCGCGAACTCCCTGAACAGGAGTTGCAGGAACAGGGCGCCGAGCATCTGGAGGTCTCCCACGATCTGCTGCGCCTGGTAGGCGGACTGGAAGATGAGGATCATTCCGAGAAAGCCGAGCACGGCCACGACGAAGACCAGGCTCCGGTTGCCGATGTCGTAGCCCTGCCGAATGACCTCGCTCCAGCGAATGGGTCTGCGGACGCAGTAGAAGACGGTGAGCAGCAGCATTCGGGCGATCTCGCTGACCTCCCGAAACGGCATGGCGACGGGTCTGCCGACGCCGGCGAGGAACCGTTTCCATCTCGGGAGCGTAGCTGGCGCCGTGCTGGGAAGTGAGTTCTCCACGAGTCTTCTCAGAGGGTGAGTGCGCCAATGGAGAAATTGAGCACGAAGATGCTGATGGCGGACACGACCACCGAGCTGTTGACCGCGCGTCCCACGCCGACGGCTCCACCGCTGGTGGCGTAGCCGTAGTGGCAGCTGACAATGGCGATGGCGACGCCGAAGAAGAAGGCCTTGACGAGTCCGTTCCAGAGGTCGCCGAGGACGAGGTACTCCGAGATGCTCCAGAAGAACAGGCGGTAGTCGACCTCGAGGAGGAGTTGGGCGGTGAGGGCTCCGCCCAGGATGGCCATCATGTTTCCGATGAGGGTCAGCAGGAACATCATGGAGATGATGGCGATGAAGCGCGGGGCGAGGAGGTAGGGGATCGGGTTGATGGCGAGTGCGCGGAGCGCGTCGACCTGTTCGGTGATCTTCATCGTCCCGAGTTCGGCGGTGTTGTTGGCGCCGACGCGTCCGGAGAACATGAGGCCGATGAGGATGGGCCCGATCTCCCGGAGGGTGGCATACCCTGCGCCCCAGCCGAGCAGTCCGAAGGCGTCGTACTGGGCGACGAGCTGCCCGGACTGGATGACCATGATCGCCCCGGTGAGGATTGCGGTGACGAACACGATGGGGAAGCTCTTGACGCCCACCTTGTAGAAGTTGCGCCACAGTTCCTGAACGTCGAGTCGCGGGATGGACACGAGGATGCGGAACAGCAGCACCGTCAGCTGGCCGATGTCATGGAGGGCGCCGAGAGCGCGGGCACCGAGGTTGCGGAGGAAGTGCATCATCCGTCGCTGGAGCCCTCCCAGAACTGTCGGACGAGCTTGATGTCGCAGTCTTCGATGGCCTGCCTGTCGCCCCTGAAGAGGATGCGTCCCCGGTCCATGACGATGAAGCGGTCGCAGATGTCCCGGACGCCGAGGACATCGTGGGTGATGACGATGGAGGTCTTGTTCTTGTCTTCCCGGACCTTTTCGAGGAGGTTGAAGATCTTGCTGCTGGTCACGGGGTCGAGTCCGGCGGTGGGGTCGTCGTAGAAGAGCAGGTCGGGGTTTCGCACGACAGCGCGTGCGAAGGTCACGCGCTTCTTCATGCCGCCGGAGAGTTCGTTGGGGAAGTTGCGTTCGATCCCGGGCAGATCGACCTTGTGCAGCAGGTCCTCGACACGGTTTCGAATCTCCAGTTCATCGAGTTTGCCTTCCTGTCGCAGGGGGAACGCGATGTTCTCGCCGACGGTCATGTAGTCGAAGAGGGCATAGTTCTGGAAGAGCATGCCGATCTGGAACCGGTGCTCGGCGAGTTCCACGGGTCCGAGGCTACCGAGATCGCGTTCGTTGACGGTGACGGTTCCCAGGTCCGGAGACACGAGGCCGCAGGCGATCTTCACGAGGAGGCTCTTGCCGGCTCCGCCGGGGCCGAGCAAGCCGACCTGGTTCCCTCGCTCGATGTTCAGCGTGACATCATCGAGTACGGGGGTCTCGCCGTAGAACTTGGTGACGTTCTCGAATCGTATCATCGACGACTGTCTGCCTCCTCGACCAGCCTCATGGCCCGTGGTCCCCAGCGGGAGTCGGGGTGCTCGGCGACGATCCGTCGGGCCTCCCTGGCCATGGCCGCGGGGTCACCGTTCCTTGCGTGGAGTTCGACGATGCGGAATCGCACTTCGGGGACGCTGAGCGACAGGGGGAACACCCGGATGAAGCGCCGCAGCGCAGCGATTTCGCCGTCGATGTCGCCGTGCTCGGCGCGGATCTCGGCGAGGCGCAGGAGCGCGGGATTGTAGAACCGTGAGTCATAGTTTCCCATGAACAGGGAGATTTCGCGACCGTCGAGGAAGTCGTTGAGGATGCGTTCCTCGTTGTCGATGTCCCCGAGTGCTCGCCAGCAGCCGGCCTCTCTCCAGATGGCGTCGTCCACGAGTCCGCTCCGGGTCCAGGTGCGGGGGATCTGGTGGTAGATGGTGATCGCCGTCGCGCAGTCGTCCATGACCTCCTCGATGGTCACCGCCGCGAGATAGATGACGGTGTCGGAGAGTTCCGTCTGGCGGAGCAGCGGCCAGTGCCTCACGGTCCAGTCCAGTTGGGTGTGCGGGACTCCGGAGTCGATCCAGTGCTGGCGGAGGAGTCGGAACGCATCGGAGCCGAAGGCGGTGTTCGGGAATCGCAGCGCCACGGCCTCCCGCATTTCCAGTCCCCGTTCCGGTTCCCCGATCCTGTCGAGGATGGCTGCACTTCGGAGAAGCGCCTGAGCGGCGCGCTCGTCGTGCAGCGAAACCGGGCGGGTCCACAGGAGCGCGTATCCCTCGAGCGCCTCGGTCCACCGTTCCATTCGCTCGAACATGAGGGCCTCGCGAAAGGCGGCATAGCGGACGAGGTCGTCGCGCGTCAGCGCGCCCTGCAGGCGCCGGTACTCGACCAGTGCTGCGGCGAACTCCTGACGGTCGGCGAGTCGGTCGGCCTCCAGCAGTGAACGTTCGGACTCCCACTGCGTGTGCGGCTGCCCGCAGGCAGCGCTCGCCAGCGTCCCGAAAGCGATCAGCGTCCAGAGCAGGACGGCCTGTGCCAGCATCGGGGGAGGAGACCGGAAGGAAGTCGGGAACCGCATGTAAGGCGTCATCGAGTGGAGGGCCACGAGGACCCGCATGAACGTGCAGGGGCAGTCCCTGCGCCCAGCGGCTCCGTTCCGTGGGCACGTGCAGCGGCCATGGAGGCCGTGGCCGGTCATTGTACGGGACGTCGATGCAGATGCAACCGGCACGACCGCCCGAGTCGCCCCACCGGCGCTGTTCGGGTTGACCTTGCGGGGCCACGTCGTCTGTGCTGAACGTTGGGGAGACTGCCTGCTGCAGGCTTTCCGACCCGTGACGTAACCGGCCGAATGGCACGAGAACCCGTGGTGAACCCAGCCTCGACAGTCGGGGGAGGAAGGCGAAGCGCGGCGCTTTGTCGACGAAGGGCCGGCCCAGCGTGCGTCGCGCCAGGGCCGCGCATGTCGTCCCTGTGTACCGTGGCGATGGTGCTGTTCCTGGCGGTCGTTCCGGCTTCACGGAGTACGGCCGAGTCGGACGTTGTGCCGTTGCCGGCTCCCTCCGAAGCCGAGTCGACCGAGCGCGAGCGGGGGTCCTCGGTGTCCTCGGACCCATCGCGGTGGACCCCATGGATGGTCACTGCGGACGCCATCGGGCTGGACGTGGCGATGCAGGCGAGGTCCGTGGTCGCGGGCACGATTGCGGAGCGACTTGATGCGCCGAGCCCCGAAACCCTCTCGGAGTGGTTCGGTGTGGAGGTCGAGAGTCTGTCGAGGAGCAGCGAGATCTCCCGGCTTGTCCTCGAGCGTGAGGAGGCCCTCGATCGGCTGGAGGCGGAACGGCGGCAGCTGCTCCGTCTGCAGGCCAGGGTGGCGCGCGCATCGGCGGAGCGCGCCGAGCGACTGCCCCGGCCCTGGTTCGACTTCTTCGTCCATCCGGAGGGATGGGTGGAGTCTCTGGCATGGCTCTCCTTGCAGGACGTGGCGATCGCCGTGCTCGGTCAGCTCGGGCTGAACGACGAGCGGTCCGCACGTGCGACGCGCGAGCTGGTTGCGCTCCGGTCGCACGAGGCCTCCATCGCGGAGGCTACCCCTTCCGTGTCCGGGCCTTCGAGTACGGCGCGAGAGCGCCTGCGCGCCGAGTCCGGCGTTCTGGACGAGGTGGAGCAGCAGGCGGCGGAAGCGCGTCGGTTGGCGGAGGAGGCCAGGCGTGCGACGCTCGACGCGGAGCGGCAGAGTCTGGTCGAGCGTCTCGACACGGCAGGCAACGCTCTCGACGCGCTCCTGGAGGCGCGTCGAGAGGAGGAGGCGCGGTATGAGTCCCTCGCGGATCAGGAAGACGGGTTCGACATCCTGGCCGGAGAGATGGTCGAGCGGATCAACCGGCTGCGCATGGCGCCGGCGAGCGACCCGACGCGGGCTGAACGAGCCGATCGGATCTACGAGGAGGCCCATCAGCTCCGCCGTCAGGCGCGCCGTGACCGGGAGCGAGTGCAATCTTCGCTGTCCGAGGCGCGCGAGGCCCTCGAGGTGGCGCGTGCCGTGGAGGCCGAGGCACGCGGGCAGCTGGATCTGCTCGGTCTGGGTCAACTCGGTGCTTCGCCGGAGCTGCTCGCGTTGCGGGCGAGCGCAGCCGAGGCGTCGCTTCAGGTCGCCAGTCAGGAGCTTCGTCTGGCGCAGCTCCGCCGAGACCGTCTGGAGGAGCAGCTCGACTTCTCGACGCAACGGATCATCCACGCGGCGCGATGGATGGATGATGTGACCCCCTGGCTGTCCGTTCAGGAACGGCAGAGGCGATTCAGACTGGGAAGCGACAGTGTCGCAGAGGCTGTCTCGAACCTTCAGGACCGCTCGGTGATCTGGGGTGACGTTCTGGTCAACTGGCGCACACATCTCCGCGGCGTGGTGGATCGCGTGCTGTCGGTGGACGGCGTGATGGGGGCCGGTCGTCTGCTCGTGGTGCTCGCCCTGCTGGTGCTCGGGCTTCGGCAACTCCGCGCTCGACGTCACGACCTGATTCGGGCAGGGCTTCATCGCCTCGAGCGGACGGAGTGGGCGGCGCGTCGGACAACGCTCGTGCTCAAGTGCGCGGAGTTGCTGCGCGATACGACCTATCCGCTGGCATCCCTCATCATCGCGTGGCTCATCTTCCGCCAGTTTCCGGACGATCTCTCCCTGCTGAACCTCGTTCGGGTCACAGTCCTGTGGTTGCTGGGATACCACGTGCTGGTGACCGCCACGAAGACCCTGCTCCTTCCCCGAACGCTTCGCTCCAGGGAGCGGTTTCGGGGAGAAAACGTGGAAGCGTTCGGCATCGATCTGCTGTCGCTGGAGGCGCGGACGGCGCAGCTTCTGGTCCTGACGGTTCGCATTCTTCTGCTCTACCTGGTGGTGACGGGCATCTTCACGCAGGTGGTCGCGACCTTCACGGGCCTCGGCCTCGTGTACCACACGGTGCTGTTTCTGGTCTTCTGGGGGCGGTTGCTGCTGCTCTACGCGCTCACGTGGTACTGGCGCGACGTGATCGTCGAGCAGTTCGTGCGGATGAGCGATTTGGAAGGAAGCCGCCCCGCGGATCTGCTGCAGGCCCACAAGGACCGTATCTACTCCGTGCTGGTTCTCGTGTTTCTGGCGGCCTACGTCCTCGGTGTGGAGGCCTGGAAGCTCGCGCGGCGGCACCTCTTCGAGGTCAATCTCGTCAAGCGCTTCAACAACTTCCTGTTCCGCAAGCGCATCGAGCTGGCGCAGGCTGCACAGGACGAGGTCGGGGGCACGGCGGTTCGTGAGGACACCACCGGGTTCGCGGGCGGTGTCTTTCACGAGGACACGTTCTGTCCGGAGGAGGAAGAACTGGTGCGGAGCGACGGCGTCGCGCAGCTCGTTCAGGCGCTGAGTGACTGGCTCGAGTCCACGGACGCCGGAGGTGCCGTGGCCGTCGTCGGCGAGCGGAACATGGGCAAGTCCACCCTCGTCGGCCAGGCGCAGCGCGCGTTCGCGTCCCACCTCGATGCCCGAAGCGAGCGGGTCGCCACCACGGCGTTGAGTCTGCCCAAGCGTCTTCTGGAGCGGAAGGAGGTGCACCGGCTCCTTCTGGAGATCTTCGCGCTGCCGGCCCACACGAGCGAGGACGATCTGGTCGACGAGATCCTGAGACTGGATCGTCAAATCGTCGTGATGGACGAGGCCCACAACATGTTCCTGCGGTGCATCAGCGGCTTCGCGGCGCTGGACTACTTCCTTCACGTCGTGTCCCTGACGCGTCATCACGTGTTCTGGCTGCTGAGCTACAACCTGTACGCGTGGCGCTACCTGAATCGAGTCCAGGTCCGGCGACACTATTTTCGGGCGATCGTCCAGATCAAGCCGCTGGACGACGCTGCACTCCAGACGCTCATCGAGCGCAGATGCGATCGCGCCGGCCTTCAGGCGGACTTCACCCGACTGTCGCTGGCCGGCGCCAACCCGGGAGCCAACGCGTTCGAGGTCGTCAAGACTTCCGCGGGCTTCTTCAGGCTGCTCAACGAGTACGCGGGCGGCAACCCTGGCGTGGGAATGGCCCTTTGGACGCGCAGCCTTCGCGACGAGGGGAACGGGACGTTTCGGGTTACCCTGTTCCGTCCACCTGGCGAGAGCAGTCTGCGTTCCCTCGATGACGCCCAGCTGTTCAGTCTGGCGGCGATCGCGCAGCATGAGAATCTGACAGCCCATGAGCTGGCCGTCGTCCTGAACATGCCGATCGGTCAGGCGCGCCTGCACTTCAATCTCTTCGTGGAGCACTCGTTCGTACGGGTTGATCAACATGGACGGGCTCGTCTTCACGCGATGTGTCAGCGCCAGGTCCTGAATCGCCTGCGCGATACCAACCTGCTCTATCTCAAGAGCTGACAGCAGCACGGGAGGCCACCGTGGAACCGGACATGGGCGAAATCGGCGAGGTCATGCAGTTGCTCAACGCGAGCAGGCTGATGGCCGCCCTCGTCATCGTGGTGCTTGCCATCATAGCCAGTCGCCTCATCACGAGCACTCTGGATCGGTTCGGGGAAGGCAACGCGCGCAGGCGGCTGACGGCGAAGTACGCGGCCAGCATCTCCCGGTTCGTCATCTTCATCGGCGCGGTCGCGTTCATCCTGATCAACGTGCTGGATCTCAGTGGTGAGACGTGGATCGCGCTCAGCGCAACCATTGGCCTGACCGTTGGATTCGCCCTCAAGGACACGGCGGCCTCGCTGCTGTCGGGACTGCTGATTCTCATCGATCGCCCGTTCACGGTGGGGGATCGGATCTCCTTCGACAAGTATTACGGAGAAGTGCGCGAGATCGGGCTGCGCACGGTCCGCATCGCCACCCTCGACGACAATCTGGTCTCGATTCCGACCAACAAGTTCCTCACCGATCCGGTGGCTTCGGCAAATGCGGGTGAGCTGGACATGATGGTTCAGATGGACTTCTTCATCGCCATCGACGCGGACTTCGATCTCGCCCGCGATCTGGCCCATGAGGCCGCGGTCACGAGCAAGTACGTCTTCCTCGAGAAGAAGGTGAACCTCCTCGTCTCGGACGAGATGACGCCCCACTTCTACGCGACCCGGATCCGGGTCCAGTGCTACGTTGTGGACTGCCGGTTCGAGCGGCGACTCGCATCCGACGTGACGGAGCGAATCAAGACGGCCTGGCGAAAGCACGGCATCCGGACCCCGTTTGTGCTGGAGCACCAGGTGCGCCGTGCGGACTACGTTCCGCCCGCGGAGGGAAGGTCGTCGTCCCCGGCCTGAGCCCCCCGCGAGGTCTGCGGAGATCCCTCCGGGAGTTCCCTCGCGGTGCACGGTCCTGTTGCGTGCCCGACCAACGAGGGCTTGACCGGAGTCGGACTTTGCGTAGAGTCCCTGCCTCCCGCGATGCGCATCTCGCCGCATCCTCCGGGATCCCATCGACCTTTTCGGGGCGACGCCCATCGGCGTCTCACCCCATTCATGCGAGACAATGGAGAGTGAGCCATGAGCCGAATGATTCTCGGGCGCAAGCTTGGAATGACACAGGTGTTTGACGAGACGGGGCGCCGCATTCCCGTGACCGTGGTGAAGGCGGGACCGATGACGGTCATCGAGCGAAAGTCCAGCGCGGACAAGTCCGGATACAGCGCGATCAAGGTCGGTTTCGAGGATGCGACGCGCCAGGAGAAGGATGATTCCGTGCGCTGGCGCGGCCTGACGAAGGGGCAGGTCGGGGTCTTCGAGAAGGCGGGGATCGACGTGCCGAAGCGCGTCGTGCGGGAGTTCCGGGTTCGCGAGGAGCATCTCGACCGCTACGAGCCCGGCCAGGTCGTCGACTGCACGCTGTTCAATGCCGGCGAGATAGTGGACGTGACGGGCCGGAGCAAGGGAAAGGGCTTCGCCGGTGTGATGAAGCGTCACAATTTCCGCGGCTTCCGCGCCACACACGGAACGCACGAGTCGTTTCGTGGTGGTGGGTCCATCGGTGCAAGCGCATGGCCGTCTCGCGTCTTCCGGGGCAAGAAGATGGCGGGACGCATGGGTGATGAGCGTGTGACGGTCCAGAATTTGCGTATTGTCCAGGTGCTTGAGGATGACGGCCTCTACCTGATCAGGGGCGCAGTTCCTGGCGGCCGCAATGGTCTCGTGATGATCCGACCGGCGGTGAAGAAGTCCGCGCACGCCTGATCGCATCGACTCGCTCCGCAGCGGCTTCAGCCCGGCGCGACATCGGTACGTCGGTGGCCTCGGGAGCTTGTCTTCGTGCAGTGCTCCGAATCAGTCGTTCGGGCGCTGCGCAGAGTGATCCTGCGCGATGTCGATGGCACCGCGGAAGACGCGCACGGCCGATCCCACCATGGTCACCGCCCCGGTGCGATGCGGGGTGATGTTCAGCCTGCCGCCGGGAAGTTCCACGATGAGTTCGGAGTCCCAGGGGGCCTCTCCCCGGGAGGCCAGCGCGTACGCCACGGCGCAGGCGCCCGTTCCACAGGCCTGGGTGAGTCCGCAGCCCCGTTCCCACACCGTGACCTTCCAATGGTTCGGGGAGACCTGCTCGGCGACCTCCACGTTGATCCGGTCCGGGAACCTCGCGTCTCGTTCCAGTTGCGCACCCACCGTCGCCAGTCGTTCACGCTCCTTTCGCCCACCGACGAAGACCCAGTGGGGATTGCCGACGCTCACGAGAAGGCCGGCCCCCAGAGCCTCGCTCTCGGCCATGATCGGCTCGACGCCATGGACCCCCATGCGAAGCGTGTCGAAGCGTACCGTCACGACCCAGGAGTCGCACGAGGTCGACTCAACCGAGACAGCGTGGGGGCCGGCGTCCGTCTGTATCCGGAGCGGCCCCGGGGGCCCCTGCCCTTCACGGCTGGCCAGCCATGCGGCGGCACAGCGCAGTCCGTTTCCGCACATCTCCGGCTTGCTGCCATCCGCGTTGTAGACGGTCATTCGGGGTGGATCGGGGCGGATCAGGAGCAGGCCGTCAGCGCCGATCCCGTTGCGGCGATGGCAGAGGGTGGAAGCGAGGCGAGCGACGTCACCATCGGGGAGGAGTCCCTCGTCGACCAGCACGAAGTCATTGCCCAGACCGTGCCACTTCTCGAAGCGCACTTGCATTCTGCTCAGCCTCCGACACGTTCACCCCGGTGGCCGTCCGGGCTTCGGTGGGCCGACTCCGTCCGACCGGCCCCCGTGGTTGTCTGGCCGCAACGGTCGTGGTTGTCAAACCCGTCGGTCTCAGTGCTGGGCGGCAATCTCGGCGCCCGGCTGCCACTGGATGCGCGGGTCGAGCTGTTCGAGCAGCCGGTCCAGTTGCCCACGCTGCTTCAACGTCAAGCCAATGAATTGAAGCGCCATTCCGCTTCTCGAAGGCTGAAGTCGATCCAGTTCGATGCGAACCACCCGACCTCGCAGGTGGACTTTCCGGAAGGGGCCCGCCGCGTCCGGGATGAGGAGGCACTCGATGACTTGCCCGACCTCGACATGCATCGCCCCGCAGGCAAAGAGGCCTCCACGGCCAAGGTCTCGGACGCGCAGTACGTGCTCGCTCTCCCCATCCGAAAGCAAGCTCACGTTCGCACGGATGGCCCGCCGGGGCGTCGACCGGATTCGGTCCGCACCGCCGTTCAGGTCGGGGAGTCGAAACGTGCTGGCCATGGCAGGCTCCTGGAGCGAAGGGGGAGTGCGTGGACTGCGCGCGGCATGATGCCGTCGTCCACGGCGTAGCACGGCGGAGTACCGCCCCCCAAATTTCCACCCTGCCGGTTGCGGTCCGTACCGCCCTTTCCGTCCCCTCCGGCGGTCACGGCTCGCTTGACGCTGCATGGGACGCTTGCCAATGTGCCCGACGCCATGCATTGGCGGAGTCCCCATGTCCCGTCGAGAAACACCGGAGCCATCATGAAGCGTGCAGTCTCCACCGGCCGGGCTCCTGCGGCCATCGGCCCCTACAGCCAGGCGATTGTCGCCAACGGGCTCGTCTTCTGTTCGGGACAGATTCCGCTCGATCCCGAGTCAGGCGACCTGGTTGGGCGTACCGCAGGAGAGCAGGCGCGAAGAGCCATGGACAACCTCGGCGCCGTGCTGGAGGCCGCCGGCGCGTCGTTCGACAGCGTCGTTCGCTGCACCATTTTCCTCCAGTCGATGGACGCCTTCGCCGAGGTGAACGAAGTCTACGCATCGTACTTCGGTAGCACTCCACCGTCGCGAGCCTGCGTGGAGGTGGCTCGCCTGCCGCGCGACGTGATGGTGGAAGTCGACGCCATTGCGGTCGTCGACGAACGTTGAACTGCGGACGGCTGCCATGGACGCCTTCGGCTGTCCAACGAAGGCTCACGCACTGCCCCCCTGAACCGGATGCTTCCATGCCGCTGATGAACCGAGTGCTCGCGGTCGCCGTTGTACCGCTCCTGCTTCACTTCGCCGCCTGCGGTGGTGTTCAGCGGGTGGACGCCGAGTCTCCCCCTCCGTGGTCGGAGAGCGTTCTGGACGCCATCCCATCCGATGCCCATTTCGTTCTTGCTCACCAGTTCGAGGCCCGGGACACGCCGATCGTCGAAGCCGAGTCGGCCGGTCTGCTCGCGATGGCGAGCCCGCCGGCAACCCTGATGCTGCAGGCCATCGAGCGAGAGCTTGGCATCGAAGTGGACCGCCAGCGAGGAATCGACCAGTTCGGCATCGACTCGGATGGGGCCATGGTCCTGTTCGTCCGACAGCTCGCCCCCACCGTCGTCTTCACCATTGGTTCTCCTGCAGCGTTTTCCGAGTTCGTCGGGTCCCTGCAGGAAGCCAGTCCGGATGCACCGTGGGAAGAGATCGACATCGACGGCGTTCGGTTCACGAGTGCCCGCCTGCAGCCACACGTCAGGGTCGACATCGGGCGTCGAGGCGGCTTCGGGGTCTTTCGGCTCGCCATGACGGAGGGGGGCGTGGAGAGAGCGCGCGCGGAGCTGCGGGAGATCATTCATGGAGTTCCTGCAGAGCAGCGGTTTCTTCGCACGGAGCACGCCCGAGAGCTGGTCGCCGGCGCTGATCCCGCTGCGATCACGGGACTGGGCTACGTCGACGCAGCATTCCTCTCCCAGCTCATCAGTGAGTTCATGCGCCGTGCCGGAGCAAGCTACATGCTTGGCCAGCCGCGACAGGACCTCGACACGCTCTACGGGACTGCCGAGCGGCGCGCCTCGTGCGAGCAGGAAGCTCGGCGCCTCATCTCCCTCGTCCCATGGTCCGGCTTCGTGAGCGAGCGGGCCGACCGGTCCCCGGACACTCGTTCGTCCACTGCCGTCCTGCGTCTCTCTGCAGAGGCCCGAGATCAGATGTCGAATTGGTTCCCCGGGACATTCTCGACCCTGACCGAGTCGGCCACGGACGCTGCCCTTCAGGGCGAAGGTCACGCCGATCTCGCCACGATCTGGAGTAGCCTTGCGGGAGGTGCGGAGTACGTGAACTGCCCGGACCTGTCCCTGCTGCGCGGACTGATCTCCTTCGTTCACCAGGGCATGGGGAGGCAGGTCGCCTTCAACCTGGAACTGTTCGACGGCCGGGGAGGCTTTGCGCTCTTCGATGCGGAGTTGGCCGCCCTGATTCCGATGGTCGACGCTCTGGTGGTCATCGGGTCGCCGGATCCGCCGCGACTCACCAACATCATCCAGAACCGGCTTCGCCCGCTCACCCGTCGCGCCAGCGTCGTGGAAGGGGCAAGCGTTCCGACCATCGAGCTCAGGCTGATGACCGGGCATCGCATCCACCTCGTACAGGTTCAGGATCGTATCGTCCTCGCAGTGGGTGCGGTCCCGCAGCGCGCGCTGCTGGCCGCAGCGACCGGTGCCTCGTCATCGCCGGGCAACGCGCTGCAGCTCTCTGCCGACGGCGCTCACCTCCGCCCTATCGTAGTCCTGCTCAACGCCTACCTCGCCTGGAGCGAGATCGTGCCGCCTGAACTGCGTCCGACCGTGGACGGCCTGCTGGAGCAACTCCATGCTCTCGAACACTTCGGGCTGAGCGCTTCACTGTCGGAGAGCGCGCTCGTCGTCCGCACGGAGATCACCGTGGAGCCTTCTCTGGTCGGCATCCCCGTGCCCCTGCCCGATAGCGACGAGGAGGATGCACCGCTGCATCCCGAGATGCCGGCCGAATCGACGCCCGCCGGGGACGACGACTCGGAGTGACGCACGCCGCCCGAAGACTCGTCGCGTTCCTGCGCCGCACGCTGATGCCGCCTGCGCACCCAGGTGCTCCGGTCGTTGATCGTACGGCACTCGCCATCTACCTGAGCGCGGCCGCTCTTCTCTCGATCTTCGCCTATCACGGACGATCCGGTGGGTTTCGGGGAACCGTCCTTCACGACAGGCTGAGTGCACTGCTGGGCGAAGCAGGAACGCAATTCCATGATCTCCTGCCCTACGCCTGGTGGGGGGGGGCGTCCCTCGTGCTGCGCGTGCTGATCCCGTGCCTGATCCTCTGGTGGCTCGGCATCCGTCTGCGGGATGCCGGGCTTGGACTTCGGCGCCCCCCGGGCCAGGGATCCGACGACACGGACCAGCTCCCATGGTGGACTCATGCGCTCGTCTATCTGACCCTCTACCTCCTGATGCTGCCGTTCCTGTTCTGGGCGGGAACGCAGGACGCGTTTCTGGCCAAGTACCCGATGTACGCCGGTGCACGCGAGGGAGGGGCACATTTCTGGCTCTTCCAGCTCTTCTACGCACTCCAGTTCCTGGGCGTGGAGTTCTTCTTTCGGGGGTTCCTCCTGTTTCCGCTTGCACGACGCATCGGCAGCCATGCCGTCTTCGTGTCGATGATCCCGTACGTCATGGTACATTTTGGAAAACCGATGCCGGAGACACTTGGCGCGATCGTGGCGGGCCTCGTGCTCGGAGCGCTTGCGCTTCGCAGCGGGACCATCTGGTTCGGTGTGGCGCTGCACTGTGCAGTTGCAGTGACGATGGATCTGGTCGCCATGGCTCACCATGCGGGTGGATGGCCACAGGCGATGCAGCTTCTGTTCTGATTCACCGCCTGCTTCTGGCGGCCGTCGGCCTCGAGTCCCGCGACGCCGAGCTACGCGAGGCCCTTGTGCGCGGTGTCGAAGGCGCAGGGCGGACCATTGCAGGCGCTACTTCCGTTTGGAACTGCCTGATCGCCTCGAGCTACGCCGCCGTGGGCGCGGAGGCTGCGATGGCTTCGCCGACGCAGCCTTGTCCACACCGCCTTCATCCGCCCCCCACGATGCATCGATGAATGGCCGATCAACGGCCCCGTCCGGTGCCTGGTCGAGCGGCACATCACCGGGCAGCGCCACGAACGAAATGCGCCCTTCCGAGAGATCCACCGAGTCACATCGGACGCGGAGCCGGCTTCCTACTGCGAACACGGTTCCGGTACGCGAGCCCCTCAGTTGCAAGCTCTCCTCGTCGAACTCGAAATACTCGCGTCCCAGCTTCCGTATGGGCACCAGGCCCTCGACATTCGGACTTCCGAGCGAGACGAAGAGCCCGAAGGAGGCGACTTCCATGACCGTCGCGGAGAACTCGTCTCCAACCCGGTCCAGCATGTATCGGGCGGAGAGGAGGCGCGACGCGTAACGCTCGGCGCGCGTCGCGAGTTGCTCTCCTCGATTGGCGTACTCCGCGGAGCGATTGAGACGCTCTGTGAGGGGTGCGGGAGGTCTGGATGACCGAACCGTGTGCAGTGCCATGCGAAGCGTCCTGTGGACCTCGAGGTCTGCGTATCGGCGGATCGGGCTTGTGAAATGCAGATACGCTGGTGCACCGATGCCGTAGTGCGCCGCAGAGTCCGTGGAGTACTCCGCGGCCGACAGCGAACGAAGAAGGAGGTAGCTGAGTGCGCGGGATTCCGGACGCCCCTGTACCCGCGCGAGCGCCTCATTGAGTTCGTTGACGTCCGGCACGCCCTTCCCGTCGAATCGAACGCCAATGCTGTTGGCGATCCGAGTCACCCTAAGGACGCGCTCCTCGTTCGGATCCCGATGCACCCTGCGGATGTGAGGCCACCCCATGCCGGTCAACAGGCTGGCCACCGCCTCGTTCGCTGCCAGCATGCACTCCTCGATGAGTCGGTGTGCCCGCAACCGCTGGGATGGTTCGACTTCCTGAACCCCGGCTCCGTCCTCGGAGAGCCGGATTTCGGTTTCGGGCAAGTCCAGGTCCAGCATCCCTCGCTCGACGCGCTTCACATGCAGCCTGCGCCGAGCCTCGTCGAGGGCCTCCAGAGAGGCTGCCACATCATCCTCCACGTCCAGGGGATGGCCATCGAGATGCGCCTGCACCTGCTCGTAGGTCAGTCGATGTCTGGACCGGAGTGTTCCGAAGCCCGCATCGATGTCGACGATGTCCCCCGCGCGATCGAGAATCAGCGAAACCCAGGCACAGCGGCGCAGCACCCCTGGCCGAAGACTGCAGAGGTCATCGGACAGTCGGAAAGGAAGCATGGGGTACACGCGTCCGGGCAGGTACACCGAGCAGCCGCGCTCCCTCGCCTCGGTATCGAGGAGACTGCCCTCCGGCACATAGTGGCTGACGTCGGCAATCGCGACGAGGAGTCGAATCTCGGGTCCTACTCGCTCCGCAGCCACCGCATCGTCGAAGTCCTTGGCCGATGCTCCGTCGATTGTGACCAGAGGCTCACCCGTCAGGTCCTCGCCGACCACCTTTCGGGGAGCACGGGCCCGCGCCGCGATCTCGAGCGCTTCGGAAGAAAAGGGGAGGTCGATTCCCAGGCTGTTGGCAAGTTGGTCGAGCAGCCGCGTTGCATGCAATTCCCCTGGCTGGACGAGGGCGAAGGCCTGTCGGGCGGTCGGTCCTGGCTGAGGTTCGAGTGCTCTGAGTGGATCGATGATGTCGCCGACGAGTGGTCTCGCAGGTACGCCGGCAAGTCGATACGACCGCGGTGCGCGGCCCGAAATCCGAACTCGAACCCGCTCGGTGTCCTGCTCGACGGTTGAAGTGTCCTCGATCAGGACAGGTTCTTCGAGCATGGAAGACTCGACAATCGCGATGCGCCCCCGTCGTTGAATGCGCCCCTGCACGACCCGGGGCGCCCTTGACTCGAACCGGGTGATCTCCCCTTCTGCTGGACTGGTTCCTTCCGGGCCGCTGAGTCGAACGTGCACTTCGTCTCCGGCTGCGGCCGGTCCAACATGGCGTGGTTGGACCACGACTACCCCAATGGAGTCACACTCGACTTCGTGTCGCTTGCCCGTCCAGCGCAGCGTGCCGTTCAGGGTTCGCCCGGAGCCGGAGGCACACCAGCGCCTGCGACTGACCCGCGAAACGCTGCCCTGTCGCGCGAGCTTGCGCAGGGTTCGCTCGATCAGGCGCCTGTCGGACTCGGTGTTCCCGCTCAGGGAGATGATCTCGTTCAGTTCGAGCCCATCATCATCGGACGAGCGCAGAAGGTTCAGCAGCACATCTTCGAGGCTGGCATGTCGTTGATTCACTTGTATCTACTGGGCAATGGCATCATCCCTCGCCTCCCCTGTGTTCAGGGAAGCCGCATGGGTCGAGCCGTCCGCGACTCATGGAGAGTCGGACGTCGTCCCGGCGGATACACCCGCCACTTGAACGGGCGGTCGACGTGGGAGTCTGGATGTTCTCGGAGAGGTCGTTCAAGTGCGCGGGGAGGGAGTCGAACCCTCACGCCCGTTAGGGCACTGGTACCTGAAACCAGCGTGTCTGCCATTCCACCACCCGCGCAGCGAGCGGAGCGCTGCTCTTAGTCTGACACCATGCGCATGTCAATGCTGCACAGCGCCCCCGTCACTCATGCGATGGTGACCTTGTCGGACAGGTAGACGTCCTGAATGGCGTGAAGCAGTGCCACACCTTCATCCATGGGGCGCTGGAAGGCCTTTCGTCCCGAAATGAGGCCCATTCCTCCTCCGCGCTTGTTGATGACGGCGGTCCGAACCGCCTGTGCGAGATCGCCCTGCCCCGAGGAAGCACCGCCGCTGTTGATGAGTCCCACCCGCCCCATGTAGGCGTTGGCCACTTGATAGCGGACCAGATCGATCGGGTGATCCGAAGCGAGTTCGTTGTACATGCGATCGTCGAGCTTCCCGTAGGAGGATGCTCCCGTGTTCAGCGCGCGGTAGCCACCGTTGTTCTCCGGCAGCTTCTGCTTGACGATGTCCGCTCCGATGGTGGCCCCCAGGTGAATCGCCTGCCCGGTGAGATCAGCCGCCACATGATAGTCGGTGCCATCCTTCTTGAAGGCATTGTTTCGCAGGTAGCACCACAGAATGGTGACCATGCCGAGTTCGTGCGCACGCGCGAAGGCTTCGGAGATCTCGGAGATCTGTCGCGAACTCTCCTCACTGCCGAAGTAGATCGTTGCGCCCACGGCGCAGGCCCCCATATCCCACGCCTGCTCGATCTGCGCGAAGGGGATCTGGTCGAAGGTATTCGGGTAGGTGAGCAACTCGTTGTGATTGAATTTCAAGCAGAACGGGATGCGATGTGCGTACGTTCTCGCCACTTGAGCCAGCACACCGTAGGTGGTGGCTACGGCATTGCAGCCTCCTTCGATGGCCAACTCCACGATACGAGACGGATCGAAGTAGTCCGGGTTCCTGGCAAAGGACGCTCCTGCGGAGTGCTCGATCCCCTGGTCGACCGGCAGAATCGACACGTAGCCGGACCCTGCGAGCCGACCGTGTCCGAGAAGGCGCTGCAGGTTCACCAGCACCGGAGTCGGGCGATCCGAGTTTTGCCAAATGTCCGCGACCACCTCCGGGCCGGGTATGTGGATTCGTTCCTTCGGAATACCGGCGCACCTGTGCTCGAGAAGGGCCTGAGCCTCATCACCGAGCATCTCCGCAATCATCTCGTAGGTCATTCCATGCTCCTGAAGGCGATGTCTGGGACACTGGATCGGACGGCGAATCAACCACGACCCTCAGCCTCGCTGGTCTACGGGCAAGAACCCTGCAGATCAACCCCGGAGGGAGGGGCTCTGCATCAGCCTGCGCCAGCGCCGTCGCTCGTGGCGAAGAACTGCACGTCAGGATACTTCTCCTGCGTGTATCCCAGTCGCCAGGAGCTCTCTGCCAGAAATACGGGGCGCCCCCGAACATCCCTCGCGATGTTCCGGCTCATGTCTCGCTCGAAACGCTCGAGAAGCCGTGAATCCTCACAGCGGTACCATCGTGCGGTCGCGAGTTCGATGCCATCGAAGATCCCCCGGACGCCATACTCCGAGTCGAGCCTCGCCTTGAGCACGTCGAGCTGGAGGGCCCCCACGACACCGACAATGTAGTCCGGGGAGTCGAGTGGCTTGAAGAGCTGAACGGCGCCTTCCTGGGCCAGCTGCTCAAGTCCCTTGCGAAGGTTCTTCATCCGGAGCGGATTCTCCAGACGAACGCGCCGGAACATCTCCGGTGCGAAGCTCGGAATCCCCGTGAAGTGAAGCTGCTCGCCCGCAGTCAGCGTGTCGCCGATCTCGAGCAACCCCGTGTCGTGGAGCCCGACAATGTCGCCGGGCCACGCTTCCTCGAGTATCTCGCGTTCCTGAGCCATGAAGATGATGGGGTTGGAGATCTTGAGGTCGCGCCCGAGTCTCACATGTCGCACCTTCTGTCCCCGCTCGAAACGTCCCGAGCAAATACGAAGGAACGCGATGCGATCACGGTGATTCGGATCCATGTTGGCCTGGATCTTGAAAACGAATCCGCTGAATGCGGCCTCTCGAGGCTCCACAAGCCGTTCAACCGCCTGCCGCGGCAGGGGCTCTGGCGTGATCGCGAGAAATCCCTGCAGGAGCTGTTCTACCCCGAACCCGGTCAGCGCACTGCCGAAGTATACCGGCGTCTGTTGCCCGCGAAGAAATGACTCCTGTTCGAACACGGTCCCTGCTCCCGTCACCAGCTCGACCTCCTCGCGGAGCTTTCCGGCTGCGAGCGGGCCTATGCGACGCTCCAACTCGGGATCAGCGAGCCCCTGAACCTCAATGAGTCCACCGTAGCCTCCCTCCGCGGTCGGGTCGAAGAGATGCACACGCTCCGAGGCGAACTCGTACACCCCTCGGAAGCCCCGGCCCGAACCGATCGGCCAGGTCATCGGGGCACAAGCTATCCCGAGCACGTCTTCGACATTGTCGAGGAGTTCGAAAGGGTCCAGCCCTTCCCGGTCCAGCTTGTTGATGAAGGTGACGATCGGCGTGTCGCGCATCCGGCAGACATCCATGAGCTTGACGGTCTGCGCCTCGACACCCTTTGCGCTGTCGATCATCATCAGAGCGCTATCCACCGCTGTCAGCGTCCGGTACGTGTCCTCACTGAAGTCGTTGTGGCCCGGCGTATCCAGCAGATTCACCTCATGTTCACCGTACGGAAACCTCATCACCGAAGTGGTCACCGAGATCCCGCGCTGCTTCTCCAGCTCCATCCAGTCGGAAGTGGCGTACTTTCCCGCCTTCCGCGCCTTGACGGTGCCCGCCATCTGAATCGCCCCGCCGAGCTGGAGCAACTTCTCCGTCATCGTGGTCTTGCCCGCATCGGGGTGAGAAATGATTCCGAATGTTCGTCGCCTTGCGACCTGACGGGCAATCCTGTCGCTGCTCATCCCATCCTCATTCTCGTGGACCTGCTGACGACCCTGTGTCGGCGGCGTGCATGCCGCGTCGAGGGCATATCCTCTGCCCCGAATGCGGACAAGCAAGGGCCGGCAAAAAGTGACGACGCCCTCCAGGCGGGCGGGGTGGGCGGGGTTGCCTGGGGGG
>REDH01000020.1 GCA_007693585.1 Deltaproteobacteria bacterium | reverse complement strand
TGTTCGACTCCCTGGTGTGATTGCACTCGGAACGGTCCACGGCCGCCACATGCGGCGCGGGGACGGTGTCGCAGCCCGGTTTGGCCGCGACGGGATTCCTCTGAATCCTCACTGTACGTTTGTTTGGTACCGCGCACCTCGTTTGTCAAGGTGCGCTCCTGCGCCGGGACGGCGGGGTGGCCCGCGGAGGTCGAGGGGCGTTATGTCTCCTCGCTTTCCTTCGCCTTTCGGCGGAGCTGGTCCTGGAAGGCGCGGGAGATGTCGTCGGCGCTGAGGGGGGCGTCGCCGTGCTGTTCGCGGAGGTGCTTGAGTGCGGCGAGGTAGGCGAAGCCGAAGGCGGTGGTGAGGGTGGAGGCGGTGGCGGCGGCGATGGCCCCGCCGGCGATGGTTCCGGCGCCGGGCACGAGCTTGAGCAGCCCGGTGACGATGGCGCGTCCGCCGACGACGCCGCCCATGCTCGCGAGGCCTCCGCTGACGATGGTGCCGAGGAAGGCGCGGGAGAGGTCGAGTCCGAAGGCGGCGCTGATGCCGGCGAGCATGCCGACCTGGATGGGCACGAGGGCGGCGGCATCGGCGAACGGGATGGGGGTGGCGCCGACGGCGGCGGCGGCGGTCGCGGCGGTGGCGATGATCTTCCGGGACTGGTTGACCTGGTGCTTGAGGGCGACGCGCTGGGCGGCGGCGAAGGCGGTCTGCTGGCCCTCGGGGACGACTTCCATGGTGAGGTCCACGAGGGTGTCGAGGCCCTTCGGCGGCAGGACGGGGCCGTCATCGAGTTCCTCGGTGATGGCGCGTACGCTGACGACGTTGCGCAGCTCGGGCATCTGTCGGAGGACCTCGTCGCGAAAGCCCATGTCGGCGCGGCTCTTGGTGATGACGCCGAGCACGGGCACGTGCCTGGCGAGGGCGGCGACGAGGTCGCGCTCGCCGTCCTCGACGCGGCGGGAGTCCTCGGAGAGGCAGTACCAGGCGACATGGACGTGGTCGCGGGGGTCGCGGCCCTCGTTGCGGATGCGGATGTGGGCGATGAGCTCGGTGACGGTCTGGGTGTAGGCGGCCAGTTCGATGCCGCGGGTGTCGATGAGTCGGAGGGGAAACCCTTCCTTCTCGTACAGGCGTGCGCTCGGGGTGATGGGCCGTCCCTGTCCGGTCTCGGCGAGGTTCTCGCCGAAGACGGCGTTGAGCAGGGTGCTCTTGCCGACGCCGGTCTTGCCGGCGATGAGGAGGGTGGCGACGCCGCGGCGGTCGAGGGCTTCCTTCACCATGCGCTCCACGAGGTCGTTGAGTTCGGTGAGTTCCATGGGGGCTCCGAGGGGTTTCCGCCGGGAGGGAGGGGCCATCGGAGGGTCAGCGCGATCGGGGACGGGCGCAAGGGCTAGGCCGCGCGATGCCCGTCCCGGTCGCGCCCCCCCTGGCGGTTCCCGTCCCGACACGCCGTGCGGGATTCCTGCGACCCCGCACCGAAACGGCGGGGTGGCCCGCGGAGGTCCCGGTCCCCTACCCTTCCGCCATGCACCGCCAGCCGTAGGGGCGACTCGGGGGGGCCATGCAGCTCCAGCCCGGGGGGCAGAGCGGGGCGCCGCCGGTCTGGGGCATGCCGTCGAAGCGCTCCTCGCAGGCGTCGGGGGTCCACCAGGTGCACGAGGGCGGGCACTGGCAGATCTCGGCGCCGCTGAGGCCGCAGGGGTTGCCCGGGGCGCAGCAGGTGCCGTCCACCTCGGGGTCCGGGTTGTCGGGGCCGAAGGTGCCGTCGCAGGCGGCGAGGGCGCAGGGCTGGTGGAGGGTGCAGGTCGGGGTCGGGTCGATGGCGCAGTAGGCGTTGGGGCCGCCGGTGGGGGGGCAGTCGCAGGCGGAGGGCAGGCAGGTGTGGGGCGACCAGTTCGGGGAGAGGTCCCGGTGCACGCACTGCCAGCCGGGGGGGCAGGCGGCGGCGGAGGCGCCGTCGGCCGGGTGGCAGTCGGCCGCGCAGATGCCGACGCAGGTCTCGCCGTCGGCGCATTCGTCGTCGCTGCGGCAGGGGTCGACGTCCACACAGTAGAGCGGCTGCTCCTCGGCGAAGAACCAGACTTCGATGCATTGTTCGTGGGGGTCGCAGCCGAGTCCTTCGCGACACACGAACGGCTCGGGGCGCTCGGTGTGGTGTGCGCCCTGGACGATGCACACGCCTTCGAAGCACTCGGTGTCCCAGGGGCAGTCGCGGTTGCGCTGGCAGGAGAATCCGCAGCGGTTGTGGTCCATGCTGTCGGGGATGCACTCGGAGGGGGCGGGGCAGTCGTGGTCCACGGTGCAGGACCCGAGGTTCGGGTCGCCGGGGCCGTGGTACCAGGGCAGCCACAGGCCCGTTCCGCAGGCGGTGCCGCTGCAGATCTGCTCGGGGCCGCACTCCACGGTGCACAGGGCGGCGTTTCGGGTGCCGAGCGGGCCGTCGCGGTCCACACAGATGGGCCAGGGGGTGTGGAACCGTGCGCAATCCTGTCCTTCGGCGCAGTCGCGGTTGGCGAGGCAGGGGGTGGCGCAGACCTGCATGCCGACCTCTCGCAGGCGCTCTCCCCACCACGGGGTGAAGTTCAGGGCGACGCAGGTGCCTCCGGCGCAGTCGGAGTGGTCGGTGCACAGGGCGCCGTCGGCGAGGGGGCCCGGGGGGAGGCAGACCATGCCGAGCTGGGGCACCATGCCGCAGACGAGCCCGTCGGCGCAGTCGTTGTCGTTGAGGCAGCCCGAGGGGACGCAGCGGTCGGTGTCGGTGTGGCAGGTCATGCCGAGTTCGCAGGCGCCGTCGATGCAGGGGAGGCCTTCGTGGACGTGGTCGCGGTTGGGGAAGCCGTCGCAGAAGCCGGGGCTTTCGGGGTTGGTGGGGTTGTCGTGGGTGCAGGTGAAGCCCGGGTCGCAGGCGACGCGGGTGAGGCCGCCGCAGCGCACGAGCCAGGGGTTGCGGCGGTTGGGGCTGCAGTGTCCGCTGAAGGCGGTGTCGGTGGTGCCGACGCAGAGGTCCTCGCCGGGGCACGGTTCGGTGTCGCTGCAGGGGGGCCCCTGGGGCCGGACGTCCTGCCCGGCCGAGAGGGTGCGTCGCTCCTCGGTGTCGGTGGCGGTGGGGTCGGCGTAATGGATGACGCTGGCGCTGGCCCCGACGAAGACCATCAGCCGGCCGCGGGCGGCGTCGACGACGACGTTGGGCCCGTTGATGCGCAGGGAGATGGGGATGTTGCCGCGGTCGGCGGAGAGGATGGCGAGGGCGGCGAGGCCCTGCGGGTCGTCTCCGCAGTCGTAGCGGATCTCGTAGCGGTTCACCGGGTCGAAGATCCGCTGGCGGTTGCAGGCCACGCGTCCCTCGAAGGCGCGCCCGGGGGGCACCTGCACGCCGACCTCCTCCCAGGCTCCGTCGGGGAGCGCGCGGTAGCCCTGCGCGCCGAGCATGAAGTATTCGCCGGTGGTGTCGAAGGCGGGGGGGCCGGGCTGCGGGTCGGCGCGCAGGCCGAAGAGGGTGGAGGCGCGCTCCTCCCACAGGACGTTGGCCTGGCTGTCGATGCGGGCGAGGAAGGGGACGCGCTGGTCCTGGGCGCTGAGCTGGGTCCACGCCACCATGAACTCCTCGCGGCCGGGGACGGGGGCCACCCCGAGGTCCGCCTGCAGGGGTGCGCTGCCGACGTCGCGGATGGCGGAGGCGTCGACCAGGAGCACGCCGTCGGGCCCGTGGAAGACGAGCTGGTCGGTGAGGGGGTGGTAGGCGCGCGCTTCCCCGCGGATGACGCGGCGGACGGCGAGATTCTCGAGGTCGAGCACGAGGGTGCGCCCACTGCCGGGGACGATGTCCTGCGGGTCCCAGCCGGGGTTGCTGGTCAGGGAGACGTAGAGGGTGTTGCCGTCGGCGGAGGGCCAGGCGCCGATGTACTGTCCCTCGAGCACGGCGGCGTCGGCATCCTCCGGGAGCATGCGCCAGCGCACGCGCTCGCTCAGCGCCCCCCGCACCTCCGGGTCGTCGTAGTCGATGACCCGGCTTCCCGCCTCGGCGAAGACGTCGAGGTCCACGGCGACGAAGCGGTCGCTCAGGAGCACCACCAGCTCCCCGCGGGCGGAGACGAGGATCGGGACCTTCATGCTGTAGACCACGGTGTCGGCGAAGAGCTGGTCGCTGTAGAGCACCTGGATGGCCCCGGAGATCGGATCGAGAGCCCACAGGCCGGTGCTGCTCACGCCGAACACTCGCCCGGTGTCCGCCTCCAGCACCGGCGGGGCGGCCACCGCCAGGCCGGTCCCCGGCGCCTCCACGTGCAGATGGCTCACGAGCGGCAGCACCAGGCGCACCGTCTGGCCGTCGCGCAGCTCGAAGTCGGTGGCGTCCACGCCGTAGGCCGCCCCACCGAACTCCGGCTGCACGAGCCGCAGCGCGTAGCGTCCCTCCTCCACGTCCGAGAAGGCAAAGGAGCCGTCGGGGGCGGGCTCGGTGCGCCCGACGACGCTCCAGGCGTCCGGGTCGTCGCCGTCGCCCACGCGCAGCAGCTCGACCTCGATGCCCTCCAGGGAGATGGCCTGGCCGAGCGTCCGCACGCCGTCCTTTTCACCCGCGTCCCCCGCGGCGAGGAGCGCGCGCGTCATGGCGCCGGACTCGGCGGACGCCACGTGCCCGCGGATGTCCCCGGTCTTCTTGCCGCAGGCGAGGAGCGAGAGCGCGACGACGAATGCCAGCAGCAGCGGACCCGCCCGACGCAGCCACGGGTGCCCCATGCCGGGCCCTCGGGCACACGGCGCCGGAACCGGGAACCGAAGCAAAGATGGACAGGGCAGGAGGGTCGCACGCATCGGGGACTCCGGTCGGGCGCAGAACAGGGGCGTCGCTCGGCCACACCCCTGGGGCACGGCGGACGCGGCTCGCGGGAACACTTCCTCGGAGCTCGAACAATGCACGACGTGTGCCAGACATGGATCATCGACCGTGCCGCGGCCGGGATACTCCACCCATCCGGAACGGAGGCAGCCGCGGAGTGCCGCACTCCTGTGCTCCGCAGGGCCGGTCCGCGCGGGCGGCCTCGCGGACAACCGTCGGGGACGCGATGGCGTCGATCGGGTTGAGGGGCGGGGCCCTGTAGCGCCTGCGCGGTGCGAAATCGCACGCATCAGCAGGAAGACCGGGCCCGGATACACGCTCCGACAGGCCTGGGACGCGCGGGTAGCCTCCCGGAGACCGCTCCCTCGACCCTCGGCTTCAGGGCTCCTGCCCGGGGTCCGGGGTTCGCTGTGGCGTGGACCGGAATGGGGAGCCCGGGACACCGATCCCGAGCTGCCCGTGCTGGGCGTACCCCCAGCACCAGAGGTCGGAGCGGCCACGCATTCCACAGGTGAAGGCGCCGCCCGGGTCGACCGAGGTCCAGTCACTCGACGTCGCGCCCGTGGTATCGTTGACCACGCGCCGTGGGCGAGGGCCGTTGCTGGCGTCACCGTCTCCGAGCCGGCCGAGAGAGCCCGCGCCCCAGCACCAGAGCTCGCCGTCGTTGCGGATCCCGCAGGAGTGCGACCCGTATACGGCGAGGGTGTCCCAGTCGCGCCACGGCACTTCCGTCTGACTCGACGCGCGCACCTGCGACGGGGTAAACACCACGCCGGCCACCTCCGAGCCGTTGCCGAGTCTCCCGGCTTCGCTGGAGCCCCAGCACCACACGGTTCCGTTCTCGCGCAGACCGCAGGTGTGCCGGGTGCCCGTTCCCACCACAACCCAGTCGCGCCAGGGGGTGCCGCCGTCCTCCTCGGAGGGCGTTACCACCGCCGGTGTGGTTCGCGGCTCCACGAACCCTTCCGTCCGGCTGCCGAGCTGACCTTCGACGCCGCGACCCCAGCACCACAGGGTACCGCCCTCCCGGATGCCGCAGGTGAAGCCCACGCCGGCGCTCACGGAGCGCCAGTCGGACCAGGGCTCGTTCTCCCGCGTACCCGCGACCTGAACGGGCAGGACGTTCGCGAACGCCGTGTCGCCATGGCCGAGCGCACCTTGGTCCCCGCGACCCCAGCACCACAGCGTGCCGTTCTCCCGAAGGCCGCACGTGTGATCGCGTCCCGCGCTGACCGAGCGCCAGTCCGACCAGGCTTCCTCGCCCGAACCCTCCGCCGCCCGAACCCGCACGGGCCGCTGGGCGCCCTCCTCCGACCCGGTCCCGAGAAGACCCGCGCGCCCGCGACCCCAGCACCACAACGTCCCGTCCTCCCGGATGCCGCAGGTGTGGTCGTCTCCGGCGCTCACCGAAGCCCAGTCCGACCAGGCCGGGCCCGCATCCTCCTCCGCGGAGCTCACCTGTACCGGTGCGTTCACCTCGGCGCTCGATCCGTTGCCCAGTCGCCCATGCTGTCCCTCGCCCCAGCACCACAGGGTTCCCCCATCCGTCAGCGCGCACGCATGCCGATCTCCCGCGGACATCTCCTGCCAGACACAGTCCGTGGTCGCGCGCTCGCACGTCAGCGCGGTGCCTCCGCTCGCACACCGCTGGACCCCGTCGCCACAGGGTCCGCAGGCGCGGTCCGGCTCTCCCTCGAGCGGGCCGCAGGCCTCGCACGCGTTGACACCGGGATCGAAGCAGCGCAACGCATCCCGGCCGTCACAGACCAGGACCCCACACCGACCGCCGCAGGGCGCGTCCAGCTCGCCCTCGAGTGGCCCGCACCCGTTGCACACGTTGGCGTCGTCGCACAGGTCGGCAGCACAACGCCCGCTCTCGCACGCCACGAAGTCGCCGCAGTCGAAGCCGCACGACCCGCAATGGTCCGACCGCGTCTGCGTGTCCACGCACACGCCCCGGCACAGCTCGAGCCCTTCGGGGCACATGCACACCCCGACGTCGCAGATCTGCCCGCCCCCGCAGTCCTCGGCGATCTCGCACTCCGGTCGGGATTCGCTCGAGCCCCCCGAACCGGATGGCTCCTCGCCGGACGACGCCGACGGTTCCACTCCGGACGGACCGGAAGGCAGCACATCCGACGGCTCCCCTGTCTCACCCGAGACGTCCCCGCCCGACACGTCCGCGACCGACCCACCGCTGCCGGGTTCCGACGCGAATGAGCCTGCGCCCGTGCCCCCCGAACCGCTGCCGCCCGACCCGGACGGATCGACCGGCGCATCGAGAGACGTGTCACAGCCCGCCGAACACATCCACAGCGCAACGAACGAAACCGCACCCCGCACCACTCGCCTGCTCATCCCGCGCATCGCCATCCTCTCGCCTCCGAATTCATGCCATCGCTCCACCTGCCCCCTCGTTACAACCTCTCGGAACACTGCGGAACCGCTGCCCGGCGGCGTCCCGACAGGAGCGGTTGCTGCCGTAGCACGCACCTCACCGGGCGAAAAGCCGAACCGAAGCCGCACGGCCCTGCCCGGACACGCGTGCACGCTGTGCGGCGCTGCCCGCAGGCACCCTGCCTGCACCGGCCAGGCCCTTGCGCGGCGGACCATCCCGGCCGCTCACCGGCGCGTCGGCCGCCCCCGGCTGCCTGCACCGGCCAGGCCCTTGCGCTGCACAACCGTTCCGTGGCATGCCCCGCCACCCGCAGCCGAGGCGCGCGCACCCGGCCTCTGGCCTGCCGCCCGTTTCGCGCTCCCCGGCTGCCCGGCGCCGAGCGCCATTGCCCCCGCCTGCCACAGACCCCGCCGCGTGACCGCTTCCCCCTTCGACCTCCTGGACGGGCTGGCTGCCGACGATGCGCGCCACTGGCTCGACCGCGCCGAGCCCATCGAGCTGCGGGCCGGGGAGACGCTCTTCCACGAGGGAGACCACGGCGACAGCGTCTTCCTCGTCGCCGCAGGCACCCTCGAGGTCGTCCGGGACGACGGCGATCTCGTGCTGGCGTGCATCGGGCCCGGCGCACAGGTCGGCGCAATGGCCGTGGTGGACGGTCAGCCCCGCTCCGCCACCGTCCGCACCGCCACCGACGCCTCGCTCCTCCGGCTCCCCGGCGCACTCTTCGCGCCCGACCAGCCGCCCCCCGGACAGGCCAGGGTGCTGGTGAACCTGCTCCGCGAGCACGCACGGCAGATGCGCGCCGGCAACGACCGGCAGTCCGCCGAGCTGCGCCGCCGCCTCGAAGCCGAGCGCTCGCGCGTCCAGCTCGGTGTGTTCGTGACCCAGGTCATCGCCCTGATGTGCATCTACGGGCTCACGATGAACGCGGGCATCGCGCTCAGCGAGCGTCACGGCAACAGCACGGTGTTCTCCGTGGCCTGCCTTCTCGCGTTCATGCTCACCCTCGGCTGGCTCATGCACCGCTCCGGCGACCCCTGGTCCGCGTGGGGCGTCACCTGGAAGGGCTGGCTCCGCGCCGCCGGCCGCGGGCTGCTCTGGACCCTGCCGCTCATCGCCCTCTCCATCCCCGCCAAGGCCGCGCTCATCGCCCTCGTGCACGGCTGGGAGAACGAGCCCCTCTTCGTCCTTCCCGCGACCCTCGACACCTGGTCCACGAGCACCCTCCTCCTCGTCGCCGTCTACCTGCTCTTCGTGCCCGTCCAGGAGTTCGCCGCCCGCGCCGGACTCCAGGGCTCCCTCACCCGCTTCCTGACGGGCCGACACGTGCGCCTTCGCGCAAACGTCCTCGCCAATCTCATGTTCGCCGCCTCACACCTCCACCTCGGCACCGCCACCGCGCTGCTCGTCATCCCCCCGGGACTCTTCTGGGGCTGGCTGATGCACCGCGAGGGCAACCTGTGGGCGCCCATCGTGTCCCACGCCGTGCTCGGCCTGTGGGCGTTCTGGGTGCTCGGCGTTCCGGGCGTCTAGAACGCATCCTCGCCCCAGCACTCCTCGCGACCGTCAGCACGCAGACCGCACGCGTGGTGGACGCCGACGCTCACCTGCACGAGCTACCCCGACGGCGGCATCGACTGACCCACGAGATCATCGCCCCAGCAATGCACCGTTCCGTCCGTTCCCACCGCACAACGGTGCGCAGCACCCGCGCCCACCTGCGCCATCGCAGGCATCCCCACAGCGCCGGCCATCGGAGCCACGCCCCCCGCCCGCTCCCCCGCTCCGCCACTTTTTCGACCGCCCCCACAGCGCGTGCTACCCCCGACCGAGGCCGCCCACCCCGCGGCCGCTCCCCGCCCCCTCCCGGACTCCCCATGGGTACCGCCGAGATCCGCGTCGACGGACGCCCCCTCCCGAACACCACCGCGCGCCGCAGCGCCATCCCCCTCGAGCGCCGCGCCGCCCGCTGGGTCGCCCTCGTCCCCCCCTCCCTGCGCGCCGCCACACCCGTCGCCGCACTCGCCGTCACAGCCGCCACCCTCACCGGACTCGCCGGCAGCGCCGCCACCCCACCCGGAGCCCTCCCACTCTCCTGGACCACTTCCCTTCAGGCCTCCGCCGGCGCACTCCCCGTCCCGGCCCTCGGCACAGGACTCCTCCTCCTCGCCCTCACCGCCACCCTCGACCTCCTGCACCGCATCGTCCGACAGGACGTCCTGCCCGCCGTCGCCGATCGCACCGTGTGGCTCGCCGGACTCTCCCCCGCGGCCGTGCTCCTGCTCGCCAACCCCTGGCTCCTCCCCCCCACCCTCCTCGCCGCAGGCGCACTCCTCGCCGCGAGACGCACCCACCTCCTCGCCGCAGGCGCCCTGGCCGCCGCAGCCACCCCCTTCCTCCCCACCGCGGCGCTCCTCGCCGTGCCCATCGCCGCCTGCCTCCTCCGGCAGCGCGGCGCCGCACCCCTGCGCTGGGGCTCCGCTGCCCTCGCGCCGCTGCTCCCCATCGCCGCTGCCCTCGCCATCACCGCCATCACCGCCCCCAACTCCCTCGCGCCCGCTCCCCTCCTCGCCGCAGCCATCCTCGGCACCGCCGACCCTTCCTGGCCCTGGCACGCCGCCGTCGCCTGGACCACCGGCGCCACCGGCACCGGACTGGCCCACCCCGCCGCTCCAGCACTCCTCGCCCTCCTCGCCACCACCCTGCTCACCGCTCTCGCCACCCGACGCCTCCACCCGGCGCTTCCCCTCCTCGGCGCGGCCACGGTCCTCGCCGCCCTCGCCGCCGGCACGCCGAGCCTCGTCCCCCTGATGCTCCTCCCGGCGCTCCCCCTCCTCGGCGCGCTCGCGCTCCTGCTCGACGGACGCACCACCGCCGAGCGCATCACCCTCGCCACCCTCGCCCTGGGCTGGGTGCTCGCCCTCGGCTGAGCCTCACTCCTCCGGCGGACGCTTCGGACTGCGACGCAGGGCCTTCTTCTCGCCCTGCAATCGCTTCGCCTTGAGACGCCGACGCTCGCTGCCCCGCGTGGGCTTCGTGGCGACGCGGCGACGACGGCGCTTCAGCCCCTCCCGAACCACCTCCGCCAGACGCTCCCGCGCCAGCGCGCGGTTGCGATGCTGGCTGCGCTCGTCCTCCGCGCTCACCTGCAACACCCCGTCCGCCGTCAGCCGGGACGACAGCCGCTGCCGCAGACGCGCCTTCGTCCCCTCGTCCAGCACCGACGACCCCAGCAGGTTCCAGTGCAGCGTCACCCGCGACTCCGTCCGGTTCACGTGCTGCCCCCCCGCACCGGACGAACGGCTCGTGGTCACCCACAGCTCCCAGCCGGGAATCGTCAGCCCATCGTTGATCGCGAGGTCGTCGCTCATGCCGTTGCACGCTGGCGAAAGCAGGGTCCGCGCAACCGGGCCGACCACCGGCACGGAACGCGCCGTGCCCCCTTGAGGGCGCACCCCCATGGTTTCAAGGGGCGCGCACGACCGCCGCAGCGCCTGCAACGCCCACGCCCTCCCGCCGAATCGACGGCGCGCGGTCCGCTGGTCGCGACCCTGCTGCGCTCCATCCGCCGAGTCGGATTGCCACGGGATGTGCGATTCCGGAAGGTGCGGGAACAGGCCGAATCGACGCCACCCGGTCCGCGGATCGCGACCTTGATGCGTTCCATGGGCCGAGTTAGGTTGCCACGGGATGTGCGATTCCGGAAGGTGCGGGAACAGCCGGACAGCCTCGTGGCGTGCGCGCGGCGACTCCTGTTCGACCGTGCGGCCCGGAAATCGACACGAACGCCTTCCCCGGAACAGTCCATGAGCTTTCGCTTCTTTCGCCGCTTTCGCATCGCCCCCGGGCTCCAGCTCAACGTGAGCCGATCGGGGCCCAGCCTCTCGATGGGACCGCGCGGGGCGAAGATGACCGTCGGCCCCCGCGGCACCCGAACCACCGTCGGCATCCCCGGAACGGGGCTGCACTACTCGAAGCACCACGGCCGCGGAGGGCGCAGCGAACGGGGCCGCTCCCGCCAGGGTGCCTCCGCGGGTGCGCCCCCACGGACCGGCCCGCGCAACGCCGACGAGGAAGCACTCCTCGACGCCGCCCGGGTCTGGGAAGCCGGACGCATCCGCGAAGCCATCGGCATGCTCGGGCGCATCGGACACCTCCCCGACGCCGCCTGGAGCGCCGGCATGCTCCTGCTCACCCTCGAGGCGTGGCAGGAGGCCGTCGCCCCCCTGCAGGCCGCCGTCTCCGCAGCACCGGCCCTCGGCGAGAGCCTCCACGCCATCGGCGCCTCCGTCACCATGTCCCTCCGCATCACCCCCGAATGCGAGCTCGACTGTCCCCCCGGTGAGGAGAGCGCAGTGCTCGGCCTCGTCGAGGCCCTCCAGGGCGCCGGAGACCCCGTCCCCGCCGTGAAGCTCCTCCAGGAACGCCATCGCGCCGAGCCGCGAAACCCCCTCTTCGCCCTCTCCCTCGCCGAGCTCGCCTTCGACGTGTGGAAACACGACGAGCGCGCCCTCCAGGAGATCCTCCGCGTCACGGACGGCTTCGACAACGACTCCGCCGTCCACGCCGCCGTCCTCCTCTACCGCACCCGCGTCCTCCGCGAACTCGGCCACCTCCAGGCCGCCCGCGGCGTGATCATGAGCGCCACGCGACGCACGAAGGACCGACCCGACGCGCTCCTCCTCGCCCTGCGCCACGAGCGCGCCCTCGTCCACGAAGCCCTCGGCGAACACGCCATGGCGCGCGACCAGCTCGAGCGCATCCTCGCCCGCGACAGCCGCTACCTCGACGTCGCCGCACGCCTCGGCCAGCCGCGCTGAGCGCCCGGGACCAACCCGGTCCCCCCCGATCGCGGGCAGCACACCCCTACCGTGACGCCGTCGCCGCGTCCGCGGAAGCACGCCCTGCACAGGGCGAAGGCTCGGCAGCACCGGCGGGCGCGGCATCGACGTCCGCGGCCTCCCCGGCCACGGGGCGCATACCGAGCCGATCGAGCAGGGCACGGTCCCGGTCCGCCTGGGGGTTCGGGGTGGTCAGCAGACGAGGCCCCGAGAAGAACGAGTTGGCCCCGGCCAGCAGGCACAGCGCCTGGGTCGCGTCGTCCATCTCCTCGCGGCCCGCCGACAGCCGCACCGCGCTCGCGGGCATCGTGATCCGGGTCACCGCGATCGTCCGCACAAGCTCGAACGGATCGAGCGGCTCCGCGTCCTGCAGCGGCGTCCCCGGAACCCGCACCAGCAGGTTGATCGGCACGCTCTGCGGATGCTCCGGCAGCGTCGCCAGCGTGTGCACCATCGCCACCCGGTCCGCACGATCCTCGCCCATCCCGACGATCCCCCCGCAGCACGTCTTCAGCCCCGCCTCGCGAACGTGACCGAGGGTCTCCAGCCGGTCGTCGAAGGAACGCGTGGTGATGATCTCGCCGTAGTACTCCGGCGACGTGTCGATGTTGTGGTTGTAGTAGTCGAGCCCCGCCTCCGCGAGACGCTGCGCCTGCGACGCCGTCAGCATCCCGAGGGTCACGCACGTCTCCATGCCGAGGGCGCGGACCCCCTGCACCAGATCGATGACCTTCTCGAGCTGACGGTCCGAAGGTCGACGCCACGCCGCCCCCATGCAGTAGCGCGTGGCCCCGGCAGCCTTCGCCTCCCGCGCCCGCGCCACCACCGTCTCCACGTCGAGCACACGCTCGGGCTCCAGCTCCGTGTTGTGGTGCGCGCTCTGCGGACAGTAGGCGCAGTCCTCCGGACACAGCCCCGTCTTGATGCTGAGCAGGGTGCTGAGCTGCACCTCGTCCGCCGGGAAGTGCGCCCGATGCGCCTGCTGCGCGAGCAGGATGAGGTCCGGCAGCGGCCGCTCCCACAGCGCCGCGATCTCCTCGCGGGTCCAGTCGTGACGAATCGTTCCAGCCATGGCGAAAGGGGGGGTTCGGGTAGGGGGGCCGCCCGGGCGGGGGCGTCGCACGGATGCGCCCGCGTGGCAACCCGCCCGCACCCCTCTACCCCGAACCCCGGGCCCCCGCAAGCCGGCAAGTGAGTACACGCTCACTTGCATGGCGCGCGCGAGGATGGCAGGGAGGACCGCACGCGTCTCCGGCTGCCGCGGCGCGCAGGGACGCCCCACGACCCGCACGCATCCGGCTCGCCGCCACCTCCGCACGCCCCACGAGCGCATGACCGACTCCATCGACCGCCGCACCCTCGAAGCCTGGGACGACGCCCACGTCTGGCACCCCTTCACGCCCCACGCGGTCTACCGCGCCGAAGAGCCCCTGCTCGTCGAACGCGGGGAGGGACACTGGCTCATCGACGTGGACGGCAACCGCTACCTCGACGCCGTCTCCTCGATCTGGTGCAGCGCCTTCGGGCACCGGCGCCGCGAGCTCGACGACGCCATCCGCGACCAGCTCGACCGCATCGCCCACGCCACCTTCCTCGGCCATGCCTCCGTGCCGGCCATCCACCTGGCCAAACGGCTCGTCGACCTCGCCCCCGACCCGCTCACCCGCGTCTTCTTCTCGGACAACGGCTCCACCGCCTCCGAGATCGCCGTCAAGATGGCCTACCAGTACTGCCAGCAGGCCGAGGGCGGACGATGGAAGAACCGCACCCGCTTCCTCGCCCTCGGAAACGCCTACAACGGCGATACCCTCGGCGCCGTCTCGGTCGGCGGTGTGCCCCTCTTCCACGCCACCTTCCGAAACCTCCTCTTCCCCGTCCACCGCGCCCCGAGCCCCTACTGCTACCGCTGCCCCCTGGGCCTCGAGCGCGCCACCTGCGGCGTCGCCTGCCTCGACGAGACCCTCCGCCTCATCGAGACCCACGCCGACGAACTCGCCGGCGTCATCGTCGAACCCGGCTTCCAGGGCGCCGGCGGCGTCATCACCTACCCCGAAGGCTGGCTGCGCTCCGTCCGCGAAGCCACCGAACGCCACGGCATCCTGCTCATCCTCGATGAGGTCGCCGCAGGCTGCGGACGCACCGGAACCTTCTTCGCCTGCGAACGCGAGGGCGTCGTCCCCGACTTCCTCTGCCTCGCCAAGATGCTCACCGGCGGCTACCTCCCCCTCGCCGTCACCCTCACCACCGAGCACGTCTTCGACGCCTTCGTCGCGCCCCCCGAAGAGGGCCGCACCTTCTTCCACGGCCACACCTTCACCGGCAACGCCCTCGGCGCCGCCGCAGCCCTCGCCACCCTCGACGTCTTCGAGAACGACCGCATCCTCGACACCCTCCCGGCCACCATCGCCCACCTCGAGCAGGCCCTCACCCGCCTCGCCGACCACCCCCACGTGGGCGACATCCGCACCTGCGGCCTCGCCGCCGGCATCGAGCTCGTCGCCGACCGAGACACCCGCACCCCCTTCCCCACCGCCGACCGCTTCGCCCACCGCGTCTGCCGCCACGCCCGCGACCGCGGCGTCTTCCTGCGGCCCATCGGCGACGTGCTCATCGTCATGCCCCCCCTCACCATCGACACCGAGGAGATCGACCTCATCGCCGATGCCCTCGCCCACGGCCTCGAGCAGGCCACCGCCGAGCAGCAGGCGCGCACGCCCGCGGAACCCACCGAACCGTAGCCCCGCGCTCCACGCGCGGCCAGACCGCCCGACCGACAGGGCCTCAGTCGAAGTCGCTGGCGTCGTGCCGCTCCCGGAGCTGCAGCGCCTCGTCTCCCCACGTCCGGTTCACCCGCTTCCCGCGCTGCACCGCCGGACGGGAAGCGATCGCCTCGGCCCACCGCCGCACGTGCGGGTACTCGTGCACCGCCAGGAACTCCGCCGCGTCGTACAGCTCACCGAGCACCAGCCAGCCGTACCAGGGCCAGATCGCCATGTCCGCGATCGTGTAGGCCTCGCCCGCAATGAACGGCCGCTGGGCAAGCGCCCGGTCGAGCACGTCCAGCTGCCGCTTCGCCTCCATCGCGAACCGGTCGATCGGATACGCCAGCTTCTCCGGGGCGTAGGCGTAGAAGTGCCCGAAACCACCGCCGAGATACGGAGCGCTCCCCATCTGCCAGAACAGCCAATTCAGGGTCTCCGTCCGCGCGCGGGGTTCCCGAGGAAGAAACGCCCCGAAGGACTCCGCCAGATAGAGCAGGATCGACCCGGACTCGAAGACCCGCACCGGCGGATCCTCACGCCGATCCACCAGCGCCGGGATCTTCGAGTTGGGGTTCACGTCCACGAACCCGGTCCCGAACTGTTCGCCCTCCAGAATGTTCACGCACCACGCGTCGTACTCCGCCTCGGCGTGGCCCGCCTCGAGCAGCTCCTCGAGCAGCACCGTCACCTTCACGCCGTTCGGGGTGCCGAGGGAGTAGAGCTGCAGTCCGTGGCGTCCCACCGGCAGCGGACGCTCATGGGTCGAGCCCGACACCGGACGGTTGATGGACGCGAACTGACCCTCGCCGTCACGCTGCCAGGTCCAGACCTTCGGGGGAACGTACGCGCTGTCGCTCATGGGTGTCTCCGGGGGATGCGGGGTGAGGATGCGCCGCCGACAGGGCAGACGCGGCCGCGATCGGGCTCCCGAGGGCTGTGGGCGCACGGAAGCGGCGTCAAGGGACGCGAGCGGCGAACGCGAGCGGCGAACGCGAGCGGCGAACGCGAACAGCGAGCGAACGTCGACCCGATCCCCTTGCGGTACGGCGTTCCCTGAAGCACCCTCCGCGCCGACCGCGCCAGCCACGCGACCGGCACCGCACCGAGGCGGCAGCTCCGCGGTCGCGGCCGCCACCGCGACCCCGGCTCCTCCTGCCACCCGCGCCCGCTCGGCCACCCTGCACGAACCCCGCCACCCCGCGCCCCGCCCTCCCCATGCCCATCCTGCTCCTCACCGGCACCGACACCGAGATCGGCAAGACCGAGGTCGGCTGCGGCCTCGCCCGCGCCCTCGCCGACCGGGGCGTACGCGTCTGCGCCGTCAAGCCCGCCGAGTCCGGCGTCGACGGCGACACCCCCGGACCGGGAGAGGACGGCGTCCGCCTCGCTCGCGCCGCGCGCCAGACCGAGCCCGCCGCCGCCCTCGTGCGCCTGCGCACCCCCGTCGCCCCCCCGGAAGCCGCTGATCGCGAAGGCGTGCGGCTGAGTCATGGCCCCTGGCTCGACCGCATCCGGGCGCTCGCGGAGGTCCACGACGTCGTGCTCGTGGAAGGCGCCGGAGGGCTGCTCAGCCCGCTCACCTGGGAGATCACCGCCATCGACCTCGCGCGAGACCTCGGCGCCGCCGCCATCGTCGTGGCGCCGGACCGGCTCGGCACCCTCAACCACACGCGGCTCACCCTCGCGGCGCTCGACGCGGCGGGCATCCCCGTCGCAGCGGTGGTGTTCAGCGCACCGGCCACGGCGGACGCGTCCACCGGGAGCAACGCCCCCGCCCTGCAGCGGCTTCACCCGGACCTCCGCGTGCACCGGCTGCCCAGGGTCACGGGAGTCGATGACTCCGCCGCCCACCTCGCTGCCCTGGCCGCGGAGGTGGCGGCATGAGCGGACCGAAGGAGACGGCGCTGCCCGCCGCATGGGCGAACGCGGTCGGCGAGAAGCTCGCGACGCGCGATGCCGGGGCGCAGCGCCGGCATCTGGTGCCCGTGCCGCCCGGTGCGCCGGGGACCGGGGGGGCGCGAGGCGCGGGCGGCATGCGGCTGTTCTCCTCGAATGACTACCTCGGGCTGGCCGGACACCCGGCGGTTCGCGAGGCGGTGGCGGAAGCGGCGCGGGAACACGGAATGGGGCCGCGGGGGGCAGCGCTGGTGTGCGGGCACACGACCCTGCACGAGACGCTGGCGATGCGACTGGCGGCGCTCGAGGGGACGGAGGCCGCGCTGCTCGCCCCGACCGGGTGGGCGGCGAACACCGCGTTGCTCGGGGCGCTGGCGGACGCTGACGTGACCTTCGTGTCGGATGCGCTCAACCACGCGTCGATCATCGACGGGCTGCGAATGGCGCGGCGCACGGGAGCTGCGGTGCGGGTCACGCCTCACGGGGACGCGGCGGCCGTGGAGGCCGCGCTGGCCGAACGGGACACCCCGCGAGCGGTCGTCGTGACGGATGGGGTCTTCAGCATGGACGGGGACGTGGCTCCGCTGGCGGCGCTGCGCGAGGCCGCGGATGCACACGGCGCGATCCTGGTGGTGGACGAGGCCCATGGAACCCTGGTGCTCGGCGAGACCGGGGCCGGGGCGTGCGAGGCGGCCGGGGTGCGGGCAGACGTCGTGGTCGGCACCCTGAGCAAGGCGGTGGGGGCGATGGGGGGATTCGTGGCGGGGAACCGGACGCTGTGCGACCTGGTGCTGAACCTCGGGCGGGCGCAGATCTACTCGACGGCCCTGCCGGTGCCGGTGGTGGCAGGGGCGCTGGCGGCGCTGGACGTGGCGGCGCGAACCCCCGCTCTCCGCGAGCGGTTGCGTGCGCATCAGGCCCGCTTCGCCGAAGCCCTCGGCCGGCCGGTGCCGACCCCGATCGTGCCCTGGGTCCTCGGGGACGAGGACGCGGCCATGGGAGCGGCGGCCTCCCTGCGCGCGGCGGGAATGCACGTGGTGGCGATCCGCCCGCCCACGGTGCCCGAGGGCACGTCACGTCTGCGAATCACCCTGAGCGCCGTGCACACGGACGCGGACGTGGAAGACCTGCTGACGGCGCTGGGCCAGGGCTCGACGGGCGACGATGGCGGCCACTGGAGCGCCATACCGCGGCTGTGAGCCGGCGCGGCGAGCCGACTGGTCGGGTCGTCGGCGAGCCACATGTGCAGGTCGGTGAGACGGGGGCATGGGGCCCTCCACCCGGACCGTCCGCATGGCGAGCGAGCGCCGAGTCGCGGACCGACCGCGCGCCAGCCGACCTACTGCGCGCGGATGTTGATGTTCGCGTTGCCGCAGCGATCGGAGAAGCCGGTCAGCACGATGAGGCGAGCCTCGCCCTCGGCGATGAACATGCTGATGCGGGAGCCGAAGCCCAGCCCCGAAGCGTCGTCGTTGCAGGTGAGCACGGTGCCCGGCGCGCAGGAGGACGCGCCGACGAGGGCGGTGTCGTAGCCGCGGGTTGGATCGTCGGTCTCGAACACCCAGGTGGCCGAGAACGGAGCGATGAACGCGAAGGCGAGCCGGCCGCCCGTGCCGGAGACGCACGTGCTGCCGATGTTGTAGTCGAACTGGCCGCAGGTGTTGCCTCCGAACACCAGACTTCCGGCGGCGGAGGAGTACGCGCGGGCGCAGGCGAAGCCCTCGAGACAGTCCTCGGGGCACGTGCCCACGGTCTCGCTGAGCACCGGGTCGCAGATCCCGTCCCCGCACGACCCGCCGGCGCGACCGATGCCGAGCTCCACCGTACCGCAGCGATCGGAGAAGCCCGTGAGCACGAGGAAGACCTCCTGGCCGGCGACGAGGTCGGCCTCGAGGGCGGAGTACGTGCCGCTGAACGCGGCGCTCGCACCGATGTCGTCGTTGCAGGCGAACGTCTCCGCAGCGTCGCAGGTGTCCGCGAGGGCCAGCACGGTGTCGAAGTCCGTGCCGGGCATGTCCGTGGAGAACCGGAAGCGATCGGTGGACGGCGCCACGAAACGGACGATCCGCCGTCCGCCGCTGTTGGTTCCGCCGCAGGTCACGGCGCCCTCGAACTCCTCGGCCGCGCAGGTGTCGACGCTGAAGATCGACCCGCCGAGGGTCGTCAACGTCGGAATGACCTCGGGACACGGCGGCGCAGCGGGTTCACAGGTCTGACCGTCCCCGTCGAAGCCCTCGTTGCAGGAACAGACGTAGAGCGTGGCATCGAGCGGCGTGCAGCTCGCGTCCTCGTGACACAGGATCGGCTGGTCCGTGCACGGGTTGAACGGCCGGCAGCTCGTGCCATCCCCGGTGAAGCCGGCGTTGCAGGCGCATGACCACGTCCCCGGACCCGTGGAGGTACAGGTGGCGTTGACGTGGCAGTCGTCCACTCCGGTGCTGCAGGCGTTGATCGGGCTGCAGGTGAACCCGTCACCGGCGTGGCCCGAGGGGCAGGCACAGGTGTAGGTGCCCGGGCCGGTGGAGGAACAGGCCGCGACGGGGTCGCAGGTGGCCGAGCCGTCCTCGCACGCGTCGATCGGCGCGCACGCCGTGCCGTCCCCGGCATGCCCTTCCTCACAGGCGCATGACCACGTCCCCGGACCGGTCGACGTGCACTCGGCGTTCGCGGCACAGTCATCGAGGGACGACGCACACGCGTCGATCGACGTGCAGTCGCGACCGTCACCCTCGTGCCCATCCTCGCAGACACAGATGCCTTCCCGGCTCGCATCGGTGTTGCAGAAGGCGTTCTCGTCGCAGAGCGGCGTTCCGTCGGCGGCGGTGCAGGGAACAGGTTCGCTGGTGCCGGGGTCCGTGACCGCGCCGGGATCCGTCACCGCGCCGGGATCCGTGCCCGAGCCGGGGTCCGTCACCGAGCCGGGGTCCGTACCCGAGCCGGGGTCCGTACCCGAGCCGGGGTCCGTACCCGAGCCAGGGTCCGTCCCCGAGCCAGGGTCCGTACCCGAGCCGGGATCCGTACCCGAGCCGGGATCCGTCACCGAGCCGGGATCCGTACCCGAGCCGGGGTCCGTCACCGCGCCGGGGTCCGTCACCGCGCCGGGGTCCGTACCCGCGCTCCCGACGCTGGACTCGCCTCCCGTGATCGGGGACGGTGACCGCTCCGGGTCGCTGCCCGTAGCAGACGACGATCGGCCGGCCGCAGGGGATTCGAGTTGATCGGCCGTGGCACACGCCCCGAACAGGAACAACACTGCGAGCACCCACGGCGCGGTGCGCCGGGCATCGTTGAAATTCGTCATCGTCGTCTTCCCTCCCGGACCCCCGACGGTACCCCGCCAGGGTGCTGCTCGACCGCCGCGGACGGACGCCTGGTCTTCCCTGCCGGAGAGTGACGTCCGTTCACCGTTTCGGTGTCCTCGAGAAGGGTAGCAGCAAGCGCGATGCGTGTCACATCCGCGTGGCAGGAATTGCGTTGCGATGGCCGGGCGTCCGGAACGCGAACGCCCCGCTGCCGAGGGCAGCGGGGCGCGAGAGCCGACGTACTCGCACTCGTGGCCTAGTCCTCGGGCGGTCCGATCACGTTGATGTTTGCGGTTCCACACCTACTGCCGAAACCGGTGAGCACGATCAGCCGTGCTTCGCCCTCGTCGAGTTCCATCGTGAGGCGCGATCCCCGGGCCGGCGAGCCCAGACCCGGAGCATCATCGTTGCACATGAGGTTGTCGAACGGATCGCAGGTCGCACTGGCCAGCATCGCCGTGTCGTACTCACGGGTAGGCTCGTCGGTCTCGAACGTCCAGGTGCCTGCACGGGGGGCCACGAAGGCAAAGGCGAGGTTTCCTCCCGTTCCGGTGACGCAGACGTTCGGATGCACGCCGCTGGCGAACGGGAAGTCGTTCTCGCCGCAGGTGTCTCCACCGAAGACCAGGCTTCCCTCCTGGTTCGAAACATCGCGGGCGCAGGCGAAATCCGGGCCGAGACAGTCCTGCGGACAGGACAGAAAATCCTCGCCGTTCACCGGATCGCAGATCCCGTCCCCACAGCTTCCCCCGACGACACTGATCTCCAGACCGGCGTCGCCACAATTGGTCTGGAACCCGGTGAGGATGAGCACGATCTCCTGATCGGCTTCCAGGTCGAGCGCGATGGCGGAGAGGAGGCTACCGTGCTGTGCCGACCCTCCGATGTCGTCGTTGCAGGCGAGGGTCGTGGTCGCCGAGCAGTCGCTGGCCGCGGCGATGACGGTGTCGAAGTCGCTCTCGGGCACATCCGTGGAGAACCAGTAGCGTCCCGCCGCAGGCGCGCGGAACCGAACCGTGGACCGTCCACCGGCATTGGTGCCGCCGCATGGAATGTTGCCGGCGAACTCTTCCACACCGCAGGTGTTCAGAGTCAGAAGCGACGTCCCCAGCTCGGTGATGGGCTCACCCGTACCGGCACAACCGGCGGCGAACGAACACGTCTCCCCATCCCCCTCGAAGAGGGGAGCGCACTCGCACGTGAACGTGCCGGGACCCGTCGGCGTGCACGAAGCGTTCGCATCGCACGTGTCCAGACCCGCTGCGCACGCGTCCACCTCGTCGCACGTCTCACCGTCTCCAGTGTAACCCTCGTCGCACGCGCACGTGAACGTGCCGGGACCCGTCGGCGTGCACGAAGCGTTCGCATCGCACGTGTCCAGACCCGCTGCGCACGCGTCCACCTCGTCGCACGTCTCACCGTCTCCAGTGTAACCCTCGTCGCACGCGCACGTGAACGTGCCGGGACCCGTCGGCGTGCACGAAGCGTTCGCATCGCACGTGTCCAGACCCGCTGCGCACGCGTCCACCTCGTCGCACGTCTCACCGTCTCCAGTGTAACCCTCGTCGCACGCGCACGTGAACGTGCCGGGACCCGTCGGCGTGCACGAAGCGTTCGCATCGCACGTGTCCAGACCCGCTGCGCACGCGTCCACCTCGTCGCACGTCTCACCGTCTCCAGTGTAACCCTCGTCGCAGACGCAGAGCCCCGTGGAAACGGTGCTCGTATCGCAGAGCGCGTTCTCGTCGCACAGGTAGAGGCCTTCCTCATCCGTACACGGATCCGGTTCGCCGGTCGGTTCGCCGGTCGGTTCGCCAGTCGGTTCGCCGGTCGGTTCGCCGGTCGGTTCGCCAGTCG
>REDH01000213.1 GCA_007693585.1 Deltaproteobacteria bacterium | reverse complement strand
GGTTCCGGGGGGGGGGGGGGGTGGGGGGGGGGGGGGGGGGGGCGGGGGGGGGGGGAATCGGTGGGGGTTCGCGGGGTGTTCCGGGAGGGTCGGGTCGTGCCGTCCGCGGGCGTCGGGCCCGCATCCGGGGCGTCGGCGGAGGAATCGAAGGGATGCCTTTGCACCGGCGCGTCATGCCACTACCTTGTCCTGCATGCGGTACGCCCGGTGGGCGCCCGTCTTCGACCTCCTTCAGAGCGCCATGAGAACGACCGCCACGCTTCGTTATGCCATCGCCTTCGTCGCCCTGCTGCTCGGCCTTGCGCTGAGCATCCAGTTCAGCGACCGGGGGTTTCTGTTCGAGTCTCCGGGGAGTGCGGCGCTGGCGGCCTCCCGTGGGGGGGATGCGGAGGAGTTCGACCTGCAGCAGCTCCGGGTGCTGAACCAGGTGATCCTGAACATGCGCGACAATTACGTGCAGCCGGACCGGGTGGATCCGCACCTGATGCTGCTGCATGCGCTGGACGGGGTGCAGAACCGGGTGCCGGAGGTGGTGAGTCTCTTCGACCGTCCGCTGGAGGAGCGTCCGACGTGGGTGGACATCCGGGTGGGTGCGCACGAGCAGCGGTTCGAGCTGGGCGAGGTCGACTCGCTGTGGGGGATGTCGTTCAAGCTGCGGGAGGTGTTCCGGTTCCTTCAGGCGCATCTCGACCCGGAGGAGACGGAGATGCCGCACGTGGAGTATGCGGCGGTGAACGGGATGCTGCGCACGCTGGATCCGCACTCGGTGCTGCTGGATCCGCGGGTGTACCGGGACATGCAGACGAGCAACCGGGGGAGTTTCGGGGGTCTGGGGATCGTGATCTCGATCCGGGACGGGGATCTGACGGTGATCTCTCCGATCACGGACACGCCGGCGTCGCGGGCGGGGTTCCGGCCGGGGGATCGGATCGTGAAGATCAACGACGAGTCGACGATGAACATGCCGCTGGACGAGGCGGTGAGCCGTCTGCGCGGGGATCCGGGGACGTCGGTGACGGTGGAGGTGATGCGCGAGGGGTGGACGGAGCCGCATCAGTTCACGCTGGAGCGGGAGATCATCAGCATCCAGTCGGTGCGGTCTCATGCGCTGGGCGACGGGGTGGGCTACATCCAGATCACGAACTTCCAGGAGCCGACGTACGGGCTGATGATGGAGGCGCTGCGGGACCTTGACCAGGAGCTCGGCGGGCTGCGGGGGCTGGTGCTCGACATGCGCAACAACCCCGGGGGCCTGCTGCGGGCGTCGATCCGGATCGCGGACGCCTTCCTGAGCGAGGGGACGATCGTGACGACGGTGGGCGTCGGGGCGCGGATGCGCGAGGAGAACCACGCCACGCGGGCCAACACGCAGCCGACCTACCCGATCGTGGTGCTGGTGAACGAGGGGTCGGCCTCGGCGAGCGAGATCGTGGCCGGCGCCCTGCGCAGCCACAACCGCGCGCTGGTGCTCGGCGACCGGACCTTCGGCAAGGGGAGTGTGCAGATGCTCTACCCGCTCAACGACGGATCGGCGCTGAAGCTGACGATCGCCGAGTACCTGACCCCGGGGGACGTGTCGATCCAGGGGCACGGGATCGTGCCGGACATCGCTGCGCAGCCGATCACCATCACCGAGGACCGGATCCGGCTCTACCCCGGGGAGCGGATCTCGCGGGAGGAGGACATGTTCCTGACCCCGGGTGGCAACCGCAACGGGGACGAGCGGCCGAGCCGGGTGGTGAAGTTCCTGGAGGACGTCGTCGACCCGGACGCCGAGCCCGAGTGGGACGAGGACACGTTCGAGATCGACTTCCAGATCGAGTTGGCGCGGCAGATCCTGCAGGCTTCCGCCGGGGACTGGGAGCGCACGGCGCTGCTCGGCCGGGCCAACGCGGTGCTCGAGCGCACGGCACGCGAGCAGATGCTGCGCGTGCAGGAGCAGCTCCGGCAGCGCAACATCGACTGGAGCGCCGGGGAGAACGTGGTGCAGCCGGTGGCCCTCGAGCTGCGGACCAGCCGGCCCGGCGACCGCGTGGGCGCCGGGGGCGACATCGAGCTGACCGCCCGCATCGAGAACCGCGGCAGCCGGCCGATGTACCGGCTGCGGGCGGTGAGCCGCAGCGACTACCGGCTGTTCAACGGCATCGAGTTCGTGTTCGGGCGCCTCGAGCCGGGAGAGTCCCGGGAGTGGACGGTGTCCGTGACCGTGCCCGAGGAGGACCCCAACCGGGTGGACCGGGTCCGGCTCGAGGCCTTCGCCGACGAGATCGACCTGGAGACGGAGACGCACCGCTTCGTGGAGGTGCGCGGCGAGGCGCGTCCGCACTGGGGCTTCAGCTACGCGATCGACGACCGCGAGGGGGGCAACGGGGACGGGCGGCTGCAGGTCGGCGAGACGGTGCGGATGCACGTGGACCTGCACAACACGGGCCTCGGCGACAGCCGCCGCACGATGGTCTTCCTGCGCAACCGCAGCGATGCCGCGGTGATGCTGCGCCAGGGCCGCGAGGAGATCGAGCAGATCCCCGCCGGGGAACAGCACCGCGTCACCTTCGAGTTCGATGTCCAGGAGGTCCCCGAGGAAGGGGAGATCCGGGTCTCCATCGAGGTCTTCGACACGGTCTTCCGCGAGTTCGTCACCGAGGAGCTCCGGCTGCCCGTGACCGCCGCGGCGGAGGACTCCCCGGTGCGGCAGCGGCCCGGACACCTCGTCGTCACCGCCGATCTCGCGCCCGTCCGCTCGTGGTCGCACGAGGACGCCCCGGTCCTGGCCATCGCCCAGGCCGGCGCGCTGCTGCCCACCGCCGTGCAGGCCCACGGACACCACCGCGTGGAGCTCGCCGACGGGCTCGTCGGGTGGGTCGCTGCCGACGCCGTGCGCCTCGAGGCCACCGAGGCCGAGCTCGCGGGGGAGATCGCGCCGCGCATCCAGTTCAACGGCCCGCGCATCAGCCTGGGCGAGACGGAGCTGCGCACGACCGACGAGACCGTGGTGATCCGCGGGCGCATCGAGGACGACGTTCGCGTCCGCGACTTCTTCTTCTCGGTCTACAACAACCCCGAGGCCCGGCGGCCCGAAGCCTCCAAGAGGGCGTACCGGTTCGTCGGCGAGGAGGCGATCGACTTCGAGGAGATCATCGAGCTGCAGCCCGGCATGAACCGCATCAGCATCGTCGCCCGGGACTTCGACCGCATCTCCACCTCCCGCACCTTCTTCGTGTACCGCGATGCGAACTGATCGGCGCGCGGAACCCTCGCCCATCCTCGCCGCCGCACGCCGCCACATCGTCCAGGGCGCCCTGAACAACGGCGTGCGCTTCGCCCTGTGGCCGGACGACACCGACAGCGTGGCCACCGTCCACGTCTGGGTGCGGGCGGGCTCGGGGGTGGAGCAGCGCGGCGCCACCGGCCTTGCCCACATGCTCGAGCACCTGATGTTCCGCGGCACCTCCGCGGTGCCCGACGGGGTGTTCGACGCGCGAATGGAGGCCCTCGGCGCGCAGATCAACGCGGCGACATGGGTGGACTACACCTGCTACACGACGACGGCCCCTCCGGAGGCGATCGGCGAGGTGATCGCGCTGGAGGCGGATCGCTTCGGCGGCCTCGACCTCACGGAGGAGGTGTTCGCGGCGGAGCGCAGCGTGGTGGCGAACGAGCGGCGTCAGGTGATCGACAGCGTGCCCGAGGCGCGGCTGGGGGAGCACCTGCACCACCTGGCGTTCGGCGAGGGCCCGTACGGGCACCCGACGATCGGCTGGGCGGAGGACATCGAGGGCTACACCCGCGAGGCGGTGCTCGGCTTCCTCGAGCGGTGGTACGCGCCGGGGGAGCTGCTGGTGGTCGTGGTGGGGGCGTTTGCGCCGGCGGCGGTGGTGGAGCACCTGGAGGCGACGTTCGGGGGGCTGTCGGCGGGGCCCGAGGGGGAGCGGCGGCGGGGGAGCCGGTTCATCGGGGCGGGGGTGCACGAGCTGCGCGTGCCGGTGCCCACGCCGCGGGTGCACGTGGCCTGGCCGGCGCCGGGGCGCGGAGAGCCCGGGTGGGCCACCTGGGCGCTGCTGGAGGCGATCCTCGGCGGAGGAGACGGCTCGCGGCTGCCGATGCGGCTGGAGGTGGACGAGCCGCTGGTGCTGGACGTGGGGACGCACCTGTATCCGCACGCGATGGAGCAGCTCATGGAGGTGGACCTGACGGTGCGTCTGGGGGTGGATCCGGAGCGGGTGCTCGGCGCGCTGGACGAGGCGCTGGAAGCGCTGGCGACGGACGGGCCGACGGAGGAGGAGGTGCTGGCGGCGTCGCGGCGGCTGCGGATGCTGGACGCCGGTGCGCTGGCGCCGACGGCGGGGCGGGCCTCGCGGATGGGGGAGAGTTGGGTGACGTTCGGGGACGCGGGCACGGACTTCGGGCTGGTGGACGAGATGCGGCAGGTGCGCGGCGAGGATGTTCGCGCGCTGGCTGGGAGGTTGTGCGAGGGGTTGCCGCGGCTGGTGCTGCACGGTGTGCCGACGGGGGAGGAGGACGCGTGAGCGATGTGTTTCCGGCGCTGCCGGTGGAGGTGCACCCGCTGTCGGGTCCGGACGAGGCGGTGCTGGCGCATGGCCCGTGCTTCGGGCTGGTGTCGGTGCGGCTGGAGTTCGCGGCGGGGAGTGTGGGGGAGGCGCGGGCGGGGTCGACGGCGCTGGCGCTGGAGATGCTGGAGCGGGGGACGCTGCGGCGGGACCGCGGGGGGCTGCGGCGGGCGCTGGATGCGCTCGGAGCGCGGCTGGGGGTGCGGGTGGGGCGCAACGGGAGCGCGGTGGCGCTGCGGGCGCTGGAGGAGGTGCTGCCGGAGGCGCTGGCTCTGCTGGAGGAGGTGCTGCTGGAGCCTGCGGACGACGCGGAGGAGCTGGCGGACGCGGTGGCGGAGATGGACGAGGCGCTGGAGGCGGAGCGGGTGGAGCCGGGGGCGGTGGTGGGGCGGCTGCTCGGTCCGGCGCTGTGGCCGGGGCTGCCGTGGGCGGCGCCGAGCGATGGCACGCGGGCGAGCCGGGCGGGGA
>REDH01000065.1 GCA_007693585.1 Deltaproteobacteria bacterium | reverse complement strand
AGGCTGCGGAGGCTGCGGAGGCTGCGGAGGCTGCGGAGGCTGCGGAGGCTGCGGAGGCTGCGGAAGCTGCGGAGACGCCGGCCGCGACACTCGAGTCGACGAAGACGTTGCGGGAGGGACTGGGTCGCACGCGCGGCGGATTCGTGGGGAGGCTCGGGGATCTCTTTCGTTCCCGGAAGGCACTGGACGACGATCTTCTCGAGGAGATCGAGGAGCTGCTGTTCACGGCCGACATTGGCGCGAAGACGAGCCAGCGTCTGCTGGAGGTGGTGACGTCTCAGGTGGGCTCGGGGGTGAGCCCCGAGGAGGTGTGGCGGTTGATCCGGGAGGAGTCGCAGCGGATCCTCGGGGATGGTGGTGCGTCCTTCTCGGTGAACGCTTCGACGCGGCCGTTCGTGGTGCTTGTGGTGGGGGTGAACGGGGTGGGCAAGACGACGACGATCGGCAAGTTGGCGGCTCGTCTTCATGCGGAGGGGCGTTCGGTGATGATGGTGGCGGGGGACACGTTTCGAGCGGCGGCGGTGGAGCAGTTGAGGGAGTGGTCGGACCGGGTGGGCTGCGCGTTTCACAGTGGTGGTGAGGGTGCGGATCCTTCTGGGGTGATCTTCGATGGTCTCCGGAAGGCCGAGGAGGAGGGGGTGGACGTGGTGCTGTGCGATACGGCGGGGCGCCTGCATACGAAGCAGCCGCTGATCGACGAGCTGAAGAAGGTGCATCGGGTGTGCGGCAAGGCGGTTCCGGGGGCTCCGCACGAGACCATTCTGGTGCTGGATGCGAACACGGGCCAGAACGCGATCCAGCAGGCCCGGCTGTTCGGCGAGGCGACCCCACTGTCGGGGATCGTTCTGACGAAGCTGGACGGTACGGCGAAGGGTGGGGTGATTCTGGGCATTCGGCAGGAGCTGGGGGTTCCGGTGTACTTCATCGGGATCGGAGAGGCGGTTGGCGATTTGCGTCCGTTCGATGCCGCGGAGTTCGTGGAGGCGTTGTTCTGACGGCGGATGCACGAGCACCGCGAGACACTTGCCGTGGGATGCCTGTGCGTGCTACCGCGGCCCGGCGGGGCGGGCTGTGGGAGTGGTCCCCGGGGATCGTATCGACCCGAGCGTTGGAGGCACAGGTGTTCAAGCACCGGGCAAGGCGGATTGTGGTGAGGGTTCTCGCTCTCCTGGTCGGGGCGAGCTGCGGCGTGACCGCGCTTGCTCCTGGAGAGGCGCATGCTCAGAGCGCGGAGGAGCAGCGGGCCATCGTCGTGCTCCAGCCGAAGCCGGTGGTGCGAGCGAACCGGGTGGAGCTGCGGCCGAGGATGCTGGCTCAGGTGGGCAATCCGCTTGTGCATCAGTACGCGATCGGAGGCTCGCTCGGGTACAACATCAGCGAGCGCGTCTCGGTGTGGGCGACCGGCGAGTGGTGGGAGTTCGGTGATCTCGGAGGGGTGAATTCCCGCTACGGCGAGGTCATCCGGGCCACGGCGACCATTCCCGAACTGGTCATTCCGAGGTGGTCCGCAGGGGCGGACGTCACCTTTTCCCCGGCGGTGGGCAAGTTCTCGTTCTTCAACCGGGCGATCATCTTCTGGGACGTCTACGGTCTCGTGGGAGCCGGACTCATGGAGGCGACGCGGGAGATGAACCCGACCGCCAGCCTCGGTGTGGGTGGCAACATCTACTTCAACCGATGGCTCTCGCTGAACGTGGAGTACCGTGATCGGATCAGCATCGAGCGCTACTCCGACGGAGACGGGCTCCATCACCTTCACACGGTCTCCGCCGGCATCGGCATTCAGATTCCCTTCAACTTCCGCTACGCGGACGAACGCGGAGCTGCACAGTGACGGTCGTACCTCCGAGGATATCCGTGCGGCGTACCCTCGCCATGAGCCTGGCTGCGATCCTGCTTCCGATCGGCAGCTTCGTGGCCGTGGGCTCCTACGCCGGCGAGGCCGTGGCCCAGTCGCGAAGCTTCGACGAAGGACCCGTGGTTCGACGCGTGCTCCTGTTCCGCTCGGATCGGTTCGAAGTCACCCCGATGCTCGGCTCGTCGCTCAATGACGTGTACGAGAGAAGCTTCTTCGTCGGGGGCATCGCCCAGTACCACCTGACGAACACGTTCTCGATCGGGGTCAACGCGTTCTACAGCCCACTCGCCACCAAGACGTCGCTGTACAGCAACTTCGAGTCGGCGAGTCCCGATCGATTCTCGCGAATGTCCACGGCGCGCACGTTCCTGACCACGGACCTCCACGTGGGCATGGTTCCGTTCAGTGGAAAGCTGAATCTGGCCGGCCGGAACGTGCTCTACTACGACGTGCACCTGTTCGCCGGATTCGGCGCCGCCATGCGGGCGTCGGACGCCGAAGATCTGTCGGGAGTCCGCGCCGGGCCCGCGTTCGGCGCTGGGGCCCGCCTCTTTCTGCGCGATGACCTCGCCCTCCGGCTCGTGGTGCGGGACCACGTTCACCTGAGCGCGGATGCGGAGACCCAACGGCGCACCGGCGCTGCGCTGGCCGTGGACGAGCAGTCCCGTCATCACTACTTTCTGGGCCTCGGGGTAAGCTTCTTCTTCCCCGACAGCATCCGCATCTCCCGATAGATGCTCTTCGGACCATCCTGCCCAGGAACGTCATGCATCGGTTCATCAGTGCGTTCGCCGGGCTCTCGCTGAGCCTGCTCCTCGCCGTATGCGCTCATGCGCACTACGACATCGCCGACCTGGCTGCCTTCTCGCCCGACGAGAGGGAGGCACTCGCAGGCGTGTCCATCACGGATACGGAACAGTTCCTCGCCGCAACCCTCGAGGCCGCCTCCCGCTCCACCCTCGCAGGACAGACCGGGCTGGCCGGCGATCGGTTGCGAGAGCTGGCCGGAATCGCCGAGCTGGTGCAGGTACCGGGTATCGGCGGACAGATCGCACAACTCCTCGTGGCAGCCGGGATCGCATCGCTCGATGAACTCGCGGCGGCCGATCCGGATGCTCTCGCCGAGCGCTGCGCGGAGGTCAACCGACAGCAACGTCTCGCGCCCCAACCCCCTCCTTCGGACGCACTCCGACACTGGGCTCGCCTCGCCAGGGACGTGCCGTACCGCGTCCAGGACTGAACCGCGCCCATGTCATTCCTCGATCGAGCCAAGTCCATGCACGAGCGGGGCGACACCGCGCGTGCCGCGGTTGTCCTCGCCGAAGGCCTCAAGCGTGAGCCCGGGGAAGTGGAGGCGCTGGAGTGGCTGCTCCATCTCTACGTGGAGGAGATCGAAAACACCGGAATCGAGCGGGAGATCCTGCGAATCCTTGAACTCCAGACCAACGGGCTGGAGCTGTACGCGCTCGTCGTGGCCGAGCTCGAGGCGTTTGGAGCCGACGACAAGCTCGACGCGCTCGAGCGGGTGAGGAGCCGCGACGGATTGCTCCCGGAGCCGGAGCCGGAACCCGATCCGGCGGAGGCGGCCGTGCAGCGCGCGACGGGAGAGGAAGAGCCGATGCCGGATGCTGGAGGGAAGGACAGCGACCCCCAGGCTGGCGAAGCACCCGGAGATCTCGAGAGGGCCACGGGTCCCGTCGGAACCGGGCTCCCCGGGCGAGCGACCGGTGGAGCAGGAGGCGCATGGGACGCCTTCGAGAACCCCCTGGCGCAGACGGAACGCTCATCTGGCCCGACCACACCGCTCCGAAGCCCGACCGACCCGCTGCCCGCACGAGGGTCGGACGGGGAACGACCTGCCGCACAGCACGCCACGGCCAGCGACCAGCGGCTCCGAAACCTGGTTCTTGCCGGAGTGGCCGTCTTCCTGTTCGCCGCGGCGGTGATCCTGCTCAGCGGTCGCGGCGAGCCCGATCCGGCGCCGGCGTTCGTCCCCGACACCGAGTCGCTTGATCAGGAACCCGTTCTTCGTCACCCTCCTGGAGGAGAATCCGGGGATGAGCGTCCCCGCAACCCATGACTTCGATGCCCGCACGCACGACATCACGGCGTCTCGCCACCTTCGTCATCGCAGGGCTCGCTGTGATGAGCAGCCTGTCCTGTGTCCTGGACTTCGATCAGGCGGTGCCGTGTGACAACGACGGGCAGTGTGCTGCGGATCGGGTCTGCGATACGGTGATCCGGCGGTGCGTCAAGGATGGTGCCCAGATTCGCCCTCCGCTTCCGGACGTGGAGAGCGGCACCGATTCCGACGCATCGACCACCCCGGCTCCGACCGACGCATCGGATCCCGGGACACCGTCAGGCCCGGAGTGTGATCCCGCCGTGGAGGACTGCGAGGAACTGTGCGACGGCTTCTTCGAGGACGATGATTGCGTCTGCGATACGCGCTTTACCGAGTGTGTCGGGGGCCAGTGCCCACAGGGAATGGCGTTCGTGGAGCGTTCCGGGGCGGAAGGCGAGGACCTCTCGTTCTGCATCGACGCGTTCGAGGCCTCCCGGGCGGATGCCACCGCCACCGATGAAGGAAGCTCGGATGAGCCACTGCGCTCGGCACCCGAGGTTCTGCCAGCGAGAGGGTTCGGCTACGACGAGGCCATCGCCGCCTGTGAAGCCCGGAGCATGCGGCTGTGCACGATGCAGGAGTGGCGGCTCGCCTGTGAAGGCCCGGACCGCAGCGTCTTTCCCTACGGCAACCAGATCGAACGCAGCGCGTGCAATGGACTCGGATTTCGGGTCGGAACCGAGGAAGGGCCCCCCGAAACCACCATTCCGACCGGATCCGAACCGCTCTGCGAGGCATCTACCGGCGTGTTCGACCTCGGGGGAAACCTCGAGGAGTGGGTGCAGGAGCGACACCTCGCTGGAGGAAACTACACGAGCACACCCTCGCGCCTGACCTGTACATCCTTTGTGCTCACCCCGAGTGATCCGCCGGAGGGAGAAGCCCGGGACACCATCGGACTGCGCTGCTGCCGCGAGACGTACTGACGACGGGGCCAGCGGCCGGAAGCACGGCTACGCTGGCGGCTCGTCCTCGTCACCCGCGTTCTCCGGCCCTGGTCAGGCCCGCTCGAGGATGAAGCTCGTGACGGTCGTGCCGACACCGCCGATGTTCTGGGTCGCGGCGGTTCGTGCGCCCCGGACCTGATTGTCTCCCGCGCGCCCCTGAAGCTGGAGCATGGCCTCGGCCAGCTGGTAGACACCCGTAGCGCCCACCGGATGCCCACGGGCCTTGAGACCGCCGAACGTGGCGATGGGGAGTTCTCCGTCAAGGCAGAAGCGGCCTGCTGCTGCATCGTCCACGGACTGGCCGGGAGCGGATACACCGCACACCTCGAGTGCGAGTGCCGCCATGATCGAGTAGGCATCGTGGACTTCAAGGAGGTCCAGATCGCGGGTATCCCGTCCGGCCATGGCCAGAGCGCGACGCATCGAGCCCGCAGCGGCCCGCAAGGCGAGAAGGTCACCTCGGTCCGCCTGGGCGAGCGTGTCCACCTGAGACGCCATTCCCGATACACGCACGGGGGTACCGTGGTCGAGCAACGGGCGCGTGGACTCGGTTTCCGCGACCGCGAGCAAAGCCGCGGCACCGTCGCAAATGGGCGACGCATCAAGCAGGCGAAGCGGGGGGTCGAGAATCCGCGAAGCGCCGTGGTCCTGAACAGAGACCTCCTTCCGGAAGCAGGCGTGCGGTGCCGTCAGGGCGTTGGCGTGTGCCAGGACCGGAAAAGGAGCGAGTTCCTCGGCCTTGCGGCCGTAGCGGGTCAGCCACTCCCGCATGAGCGCGGCATTGAGGGAGACGAAGGTTGCACCATGGGCGCCCTCCCTGTCCCAGTCGGAGGCCATGGCGAGCCCGCGGGTTGCGGTGTCGACGGCCACATGGGACATCCTCTCGGCGCCGACGATGAGGGCGATGTCGCACGCCCCGGCCTGCAGCGCGCGGAACGCCGTCAGCGCCGCCGCGCCACCGGAAGCACAGGCGGCCTCGACCGTGATGGCCTCCACATCCGTGAGACCGGCTTCGTCCGCGAGCAGGGCTGCGAGTTGCTGCTGATGGCCGAGGACTCCGGAAAGCATGCTGCCGGCGACCAGTACAGTGGGCTTCAGCGGACCGCCGGGATGATCCAGGGCATGTCGCACCACCTGACCTGCGAGCTCTCGGAAGCCGCTGGTCGCTTCTCGGGTGACTGGGGCGAGGCCGGCCTGCAGGAGGTGAATCGGACGCATGTGGAGGAGAGGGGGCTGGTGGGACGTTCACCTGCTGGTGGCTTAGGAGTGCGGCCAGGACATGGCCAGTGGACTCACAGCTGATTCTTGCAACGACACTCATAAGAACGACGTGTATGGTCCACGTTCGACCAGCATTGGTCCGGGAGGCATTGCAGCCGTGGCGCGTCGTGGATACCGCTCTGGTGGGCGGACGGCGCCCGCTGACCCTTCACCGATGACGGAGAACGTTCGATGAACGACAACAAGCTGACCCGACGAGAGTTTCTGCTTCGTGCTGCTGCGCTCGGCGCTGCAGCGGCAGCGGCTCCGGCGATCATGGCAGGCTGCACCAGTGGTGGGGGCGGAGGAACCGCCGGTGGAATCACATGCGACACCAGCGGTCTGTCGGACGCCGAGCGGACGATGCGGCAGAGCCTCAACTATGTGGATCAGACCCCCAACCCGGCGCAGCGCTGCGACAACTGCCAGCTGTGGGTCGAGCCGTCCGCGGCCGGGCAGTGCGGCGGTTGCCAGCTGGAGAACCTCGGCCCGGTCCATCCGGCAGGCTGGTGCACCGCCTGGGTGGCGGCGGGCTGAGCTCGCGAAGGGCGGGTGAATCCCGAACGGGGGGTGGCGCACCCTCTATTCGAGGGATTGCCCGGACTGCTGAAGGATCCTGTCTGCTTCCCTGCGCAGCACCTTCCCGTTGCGTGATCGGGGCAAGGCACTGACCACGCAGAAGCGCCGAGGGTGCTTCCATGGAGCGAGAGAGCTGTCGAGTCGTGACTTGATCGAGGTTGGATCCACGCACCGACCTTCATGCGGCACGATGAGCACGCCGATCAACGAGAGCTCACCTCCCCGAACGGAGGTCTCCGTGACGAGCGCCTCGGCGATGTGAGGATGCTGGAGCACCGCGCGCTCCACCTCCTGCGGGTCGACCCGGTAGCCGAACGCGTTCATGCGATCATCCAGCCGCCCGAGGTGCTGCACGTAGCCGTCCGTCTCCTGTCGGACGAGATCTCCCGTCACGAACCAGTCCCCCTGCAGGGACCGGCGTGTGGCTTCCGGATCGTCGGCGTAGCCGAGCATCAACCCGGGATCGGTCCGATGGACGGCCAGGATCCCGCGCTCACCGGGGGCAGCTTCACGGTCCGGACTCTCCTCGTTCAGGACCGCGATGCGGCGTCCGACCTGAGGGCGACCGGCGAAGCCCGACTTTGGGGGGGCGAGCGGGCCGGAGCTGATGAACGTGGAGCACTCGCTCATGCCGAGAGCTTCCCTGGGGGCGTGACCCATGGTCTTGCGCCACCGTTCGAAGTGTTCCTCCGGAAGCCGTTCCCCCGCACAGAGGGTCGTCCGCAGGATCCGAAATCGGTCCGCCCGATCGTCATGCTTCAGGATGCGACGCAGCAGCGAGGGCACTGCAGCGAAGTGTGTGGCGCCGGTGCGAGCCACGAGGGGGCCCCAGGCGTGGACGTCTCGCGGGCCGGTGTACACCACGGAGGTGGCCCCGAGCCGGAGCGCGTCGAGAATCTGCAGGCCGAAGGCGTAGGTCCAGTTCAGTTGCCCGGCATGCACGATCACGTCACCCGCACGCAGTCCGGTCCACCCCCTGTCCATGGGCAGGCGCCCGTCCAGCGAGCGGTGGGCATGGACCACCCCCCGGGGGTGTCCCGTGGTTCCGGACGTGAACACCATCCACGCCGGTGCATCCGCGGCGACGTCGACCGGTGCGCCCAGGGGTCTGCGGCGGGCAACTTCGACGGCCCTTTCCCACGCATCGGGGTCGATGCCATCGCAGCCGTCCGGTAGTCCTTCCACCCCTTCGCGACGGTGGATCAGCATCGACGGTCGGAATCGTCGCGCGAGAGTGACCACCTCCTCGACCGTCAGCTCCGGGGACAGGGGCACCGCGATACGACCGGACGCCATGGTGGCGAGTACGGAGAACGCGAGGTCCGGTCCGTGCGGGAGGGCGAGAAACACTCGGCTGCCGGGTTCCGACGCGGCCGAGATGGCCCCTGCTTCGGCAAGGACCCGATCCACGATCGCGTCGTGACCGTGAACGGCCAGGACTCCACGCTCGTCGGCCACGACGAGCGCACACTGCCGGGCCATCGGCGTGGACAGGATTCGGGTGACGAGGTTCATGCGCAAGGGCTTGCGATCCGGGGGGAACGGGGCTGCCCCTGGTCCGGGGGAGGGCGGACTCGGTGCTGGTCCGTCCCGAGGTCCAATGACCCGTTGCAGCGGCGAGTGCAAGGGGGGGGTACCATGACGCCGCGGCGACACGTCGTTGACAGGCATCCGCAAGGAGCGATACGCCACGTCGAGCCGCGCCCGAAACGCCGCCCTCGGACTGAAATCCGCTCCGACGGCCGCAGGTTCACCGTTCAGGCAGGATGACCATGAAGCAGCGCTACCAGCTGTATCTCCTCAAGGTACCGAAGTTTGAAGAGGCATCGCTGCCCCCTGCCTTCGCGAGCCTCCCGAAGTCGTTCGATCGCGACGCCTTCGCCGCCGCCCGGGAGGTCCAGGAGATTGACGAGCCCATTCTGGTTGCGCAGTCGGAGGTGGCCGAGGAGATCATGGCGGTGGAGGCCACGCTCGCGAAGCACGGGTGCCGGTGCCTCAACGTGGATGCCGGATCCGACTTCAAGCGCCTGATCGAGCAGTTCAAGGAACGGTTCGGGGCTTCAGGAAGGAAGCGCGGCCTGCTCTCCGAACTCATGAAGCATCGGGACGCGCGGCATTCGGACGCAAAGCATGAACCGAAGACGCTTCCGCGCAAGGAGCTCATCGCGGTCGCCGCCGCACTCGCGGTGGCGGTGCTGCTCATCGCTGCCGTCACCCTCAGCCGACTGTTCGGAGGAGGCGGTGGTGCCGACCCGACGACCGCTGCAGCCGAGGTTCCCGAGCGGCCCAATGCCTGGATGGTGGACTCCGTCACGGGCCGTCCAGTGGTCAACGTGAACGCCGCCCCCGCCAATGCCCTGCAGCGCCTCGATGGGATCGACGCGGCGACCGCCGCCGAGCTCATCCGGCGCAGGGAGCAGGGAGAGCCGTTCGCCGACCTGGATGATCTGCAGGGAATTGGCGGACTCGACGACACCGCGCTCGCGCGTCTGCGGCGCTCCATCGTGTTCAGCGAAGAGGAGCGCGCCGAACGAAGCGGACTTCAGGGGAGCTTCGTGGTCAGTCGAATGCTGCGATCCGGCCTGCTCGACCTCCAGGACCGTGTCCCCGATGTGAGACAACGTGGACATGTGCCCGGAACGGGGCCGGTGGCACGACACGCCGTCATGCTGCGCGAGAGGCACGATGAACGGATCGAGGCCCTGGCCGGCGACGACGAGTCCGTTCTGCCCGAGGGCGTGCAGGGGTTCACGTCCGACGAGCACGGTTCGGCCCTCAGCGACGCGTTCGCAAACCTGCAGGAGCGCTGCGACGAGCTCGCGACGCTCGACGCCGAAACAGCGATCTCGTGGTTGATTGCAGACGTGGACGAATGCAGCGCGCAGCAGAATCCGGACGACTGTGCAGCCGCTGTCACAGCGTTGGAATGCAGCGTCGCGGGTTCTCGCATCCGAAGTCTGCAGGACGCGCGCGTTCGGCTGGTCGAGGAACTCACCGGAAGACTCGGCGACTGCCTGCGGGAGGAGGGGGTGGACCCGTCCCCCGCGATCCGTCGCGCCTTTGCCATCGAAGCCGTTCGCATTGCGGCCGGGCTGCCATCCGCAGCCAGACGCCTGGGCGTCGCCGACCCAGTTCCATCGAGCAGCCTGGAAGCGGTCTCGTGCGAGACCCTCGTCGAGCTGCTCGAGCACGACGAGCCACTCATCGCCCTTGCGAACCGCAGCCGCTGATGGCGTCGCGGCCGCCTCGGCACCGGCTCTCGGAACGGCGGACGTGCGGTGCATCGCGGCCCCATTCGCTCTGGACAGGGCGTTCCGTGTGACATAGCCTCCGCGCGCCCGACGAGGGAACGCCCTCGCCCGCGCGCCGGACGCCCGAGATGATGACGATCGAGCAACGAGACCTTCGACCGGACTCACGGATGATGATCAACCGCCTGCCCATCCTCTTCGTTCTTGCCCTCGCAGCCGCAGGTTGCTCCCTCGAAGTCAACGAGCCGACTCGCCCCGGGGGGACGGGAATCCATGTGGATGTTCCCGGCAGCGCAGTGGCCTTGCTGGGAGACTCCGCGGTCGATGACGGGCTCGCTGTCGCAACCCGGTGCGACGAAGGCTCGCATGCCGATTGCAACCGGGTCGGGCACGCCCTGCTGGAGGGCCGATACGGTTACGCGGAGGATCCCGAGGCAGCCGCACCCTTTCTGACCAGCGCATGCGATGCCGGCTACGCCGGAGCCTGTCACACCCTCGGCCAGATGGCTCTCGATGGCGAGGGCCTGATCCGCAACGTGGAACTCGCTGCCTCCCGGATGGATCGCGCCTGCGAACTCGGACTCCTGCCTGCTTGCCTCCAACTGGCCCGCCTCGACATCGACGGAACCCACTCCCTTGCGGAGGGTCGCGCGGATGCACTTGTTCAGTCGGCATGTCATGGCGGCCTGGTGGAGGCCTGTGTCCAGCACGAAGCCCTCGCCGAGGCGCGCATCGGGCAGGCGCTGCGCGCCTCGGATCGGGTGTCCGAGAGCGCCGTCGACGGCGAGGAGTCCGACGGCGATTCGGCCAGCGAGGAGCCCGAGGCAGCCGAGCCCCTGCCGACCGCCGACCAGTAGCGGCGACTCTCGAAGGGTCGCTCAGGCCCGTTTTCCGCCGGGACCCCCGCTTCGTGCCCGTCGGTCCCGGCCGTGACGATTCATCCCCGACCGCCGCGTTCGAGGGGAAGAGACGCGGGCCGGATCCAGTTCTGTCCCGTTGCGGCTGCTCTCCGCAGGAGCCGGGTCCTGAACGGTGCCCGCTGCGTGCACTGTGCGTCGAAGTGGCGTCAGGGGAGTCGCGAACGATGGGATGCGCCGGCAGTCTTGCGACCCGCTGGTGCGCTGGCTAGTTTCGAAAACGGACGTACTCCCCACGGACCTGAAACCACGTCAGGATGGGCGGGCGAGACGTGTACACCGCAGCGCAAGGACCGAACAGCGATGGCAACTGAACCAGGGCAGCACCGCGGGACGGCCATCCTGGAACGGGAGGAGGCTCGCGATGCGAAACCACCGCGCTGGAAAGTCGTTCTCCTGAATGATGACTACACGACCATGGAGTTCGTCATTCATGTGCTGAAGTCCTACTTCCACAAGTCCCATGCCGAGGCGACCGAGCTCATGCTCACGGTACATGAGCAGGGGAGCGCCGTGGCCGGCGTCTACTCCCGGGACATCGCCGAGACGAAGGTCGCACAGGTTCAGGCGGCGGCGACGGCTGAGGGACATCCGTTGCGCTGCCGAGCCGAGCCGGAGTGAGCACACCATGAACCTGACCAACGATGCGCGCCTTGCGCTCAACCTCTCGGTGCTCGATGCCACGGAGCGCCGGCACGAGTTCGTCGGGCTCGAGCATCTTCTTGGAGCGCTCCTGCGCAATCGGGAGGTGGCCTCGCTTCTGTCGGACCTCGGTGTCGGGCTGGATGCCCTGCAGGCGTCCATCGAGGAAGTCATCGATGAGACCCAGCTGCCGCTTCCCGAGGGGGCCACGGAGCGTGCCGCGGAACCGAGCCTTGCCTTCCAGCGGGTCATCAACCGGGCCCTTCACCACGCGCTGGGGGCCGGGAAGGACAGCGTGGGAGCGAGCAGCCTCCTCGTCGCGCTGTTCGAGGAGGAGGACAGCCATGCCGTATGGTTGTTGCGGAGCCGCGGTGTCGATCGGCTGAGGCTCGTCGCCGCACTCACTGACCTCGAGAAGCCCGAGCGGGTCGGCGAGGGCAACGGCGGTGCGGTGTCCGCGAGGCCAGGGGGGGGGCATCCGGGTGGTTCCGAGACGGACCCTCTCGCCGAGTATACCGTGAATCTCAACGAGAAGGCACGCGCTGGACGGATCGATCGCCTCGTGGGTCGTGACGACGAGATCGATCGCTGCGTGACGATTCTGGCACGGCGCCGCAAGAACAACCCCCTGCTCGTTGGAGAGAGTGGCGTCGGGAAGACCGCGATCGCGGAAGGTCTGGCGCTCCGAATCGTGGAAGGGAGCGTCCCTGACGCCCTCGCGGATACGGTCATTCACTCCCTCGACCCGGGAGCCCTGCTCGCGGGCACGCGGTACAGAGGGGACTTCGAAGAGAGGCTCAAGGGTGTGCTGCGTGCACTCGCCGAGCTCCCCGGTGCCGTGCTCTTCATCGACGAGATCCACAACATCGTCAGGATGGGAGCTGTGGAGGGCGGAACGATGGACGCGTCCAACCTCCTCAAGCCGGCTCTCGCGGATGGCTCGCTGCGGTGCATCGGGTCCACGACATTCGAGGAGTACCGGCGGCACTTCGAAAAGGACCGTGCGCTGGCTCGGCGGTTTCAGAAGGTGGATGTCCCGGAGCCCAGCGTCGACGAGACCGTGGAGATTCTGGGTGGCCTGCGCGAACGCTATGCCGAGTTTCACGGTGTCGAGTACACCGACGAGGCCCTGAGAGTCGCCGCACGCCTCGCCGCACGTCGGCTGCCCGACCGACGCCTTCCGGACAAGGCCATCGACGTGATCGATGAGGCAGGGGCCATAGCGAGGCTCCGACGCGACCCCGGGAGCGAGAAAGCACCCGTGGTGGACAGGCGTGCGGTCGAGTCCGTCGTCGCTCGAATGGCACGCATTCCCGAAGAGGAAGCGTCCACCGATGATCGCGAGCGACTCGCGAGACTCGGGGACGAACTCAAGGCGGTGGTCTTCGGTCAGGACGAAGCCATCGCAACCCTCGTCGCTGCGGTTCGACTCAACAGGGCTGGCCTTGGGGATCCGGACCGCCCCCAGGGCGCCTACCTGTTCACGGGCCCGACGGGTGTCGGCAAGACCGAGGTGGCGAGACAACTCGCACGAACCCTGGCGCTTCCCCTCCTGCGCTTCGACATGAGCGAATACATGGAGAGACACGCCGTGAGCAGGCTCATCGGCGCCCCTCCGGGCTACGTGGGCCACGAACAGGGGGGGCAGCTGACCGAGGCCGTGACACAGAACCCCCACTGCGTCCTGCTTCTCGACGAGATCGAGAAGGCGCACCCGGATGTCTACAACGTGCTCCTCCAGGTCATGGACAGTGGGCGACTGACCGACAACACGGGCCGCACGGCGGACTTCAGGCACACCATCCTCATCATGACGAGCAATGTCGGTGCGCGCGAGCTGGCGACCGTAAGGATCGGTTTCTCCCCTGAGCTCAGGATGGGCAGTGACGAGGCCGCTTTCCAGGCGGCATTCAGCCCCGAGTTCCGCAACAGGCTTGATGCTCGAGTTCGGTTCGCTCCCCTGCAGCAGGAGGACTTGCGTTCCGTGGTGAAGAAGTTCCTTGCCGAACTGGAGGAGCAGCTTGTCGAACGGCGCGTACGGCTGACGGCGGCTGATGATGCGATCGACCAACTCGCCCTCGAGGGCTTCGACCCCGTGCTCGGGGCCAGGCCGATGGGGCGCGTGATTCGGGAGCGGATTCGCAGGCCGCTCAGTGAGATGCTGCTCTTCGGCCCGCTTGCGGAAGGAGGCAGCGTGCGGGTGGAGTTGCGCCAGGGAGAGATCGTTCTGGTCCCAGCCGGAGACGTGGAGCCGGATGAGGCTCCGATTGCCTCCGACTCGGAGGACTCGGCGTTCCGCAATCCGGAAGACGGCGAGTGAGTGAAGGAGGCCGTTGGCGGCACGTTCACGGAAGGGGGGGGCGTCCGGCATGGTCAAGGACTCGACGCAGAACCCGTTCGGACGTGGCGGAAACCCACTGGGAGAGTCGCTCCTGCAAGGGAACGGGGTCGTCCAGTCGCACGGCGAGAATCGGTGTGCCGGGGGGAACCTCGGCCAGCCAGTCGTCGCTGGTCAGAATCCGATCGACAAGCCCGAACTCGAGAGCTTGCTCACCATACCAGTACGCCCCATTCGCCGTCTGATCGAGATCGATGGCAGGGCGCACGCGTGCCAGAAATGACTTGAATAGCTCGTGCGTATCGTCCAGCTGCTCCTTGAAGTGCCGTCGTCCTTCCGTGCTGATCTCGGCAAGCATCGAGACGGTGCTCTTGTACTCGCCCGCCGTCATCTCCTCGTAGTCGACGCCGACGCGTTCGAGAAGACGGTGCAGGTTGGGGACGCGAGCGAGCACGCCGATGGAGCCGATGATGGCGAACGGCGCCGCGATGATCTCGTGGCCGACGGCAGCCATCATGTACCCTCCGCTGGCCGCGATGCGGTCCACGGCGACCGTCACGGGGACCCCGGACTCGCGAAGACGCAGCAACTGCGCTGCGGCCAGTCCGTATCCGTGCACGAGACCGCCGGCGCTCTGGACCCGGATCAGGACCTGGTCGCCCTCTCGCACCACCCGCAACAGGAGGGAAACTTCGTCGCGCAGGGCGTCCACGGGATTCGCCTGCAGGTCGCCGTCGAAGTCGAGCACGAACACCCGGGCCACGGAAGTGTGGTCCACCTGCTGGACGTGCTTCCGGAGCCGCTTGATGTGTGCACGACGCTCCCCCGGGGCCAGCCCGGCCGCGTCGAGCGCGATCGCCATCTCCTGGAGCTCGCGGTCGATCCGCCTCACCTGAAGCGTGGGCGACGAATCGCCGGGGCGAATGCGGAGCGCGCGCAGCACCATCAGAAGCAAGAGTCCGATGACCCCGGCGACGAGGAACAGGCGAGCGGCGAAGAATACGAGTTCGAGGAGTCCGTCGATCACATCATCCGGGGGGAACGGGCTCGGTGAAACGGCACAAGGTAGATGCTCTCCGTCACGAGCAGGTCATCGGTCCAGGCGGCCTTGTACGGCATGTCCATCCCCAGGTCGTATGTTCGGACACCGAGCGGCCAGAGCAGTTCGAGCATCTCGAGTTGCATCAGGTTTCCCAGCCCGATCCGTCGGAGTCCTTCGTCGAAGGACATCTGAATCCCCCGAAAGTCGCCGCCGAAGAGAGCACCATAGAGGTAACCTACAGGAGTGTCCCTGATCGTCGCGACAATACCGTACAGCGTGCCCATCGATGCAGTGCGCATGATCAGTCCTTCCGTGAATGTCCTCATCGGGCCAGCCTCGGCTCCCTGACCGCTGAGTCCCTTCCACGAGCGCCGCTCGATGTCGAGAACAGTGTGGCCCAGCTCGCTCGCGGCCTCTGGAGGAACCGGAGCGAAGCGCCGGAACCGGATTCCGGCCTCCTGTGCCAGGCGACCGCTGCGCCTGAGGCCCGATCGGAACCGTCGGGACCTTCCCCGCAGGAAGCTCTCCCGTCCGCCCTCCATGGAGACGACCCGGCGTCCGACGGACGGCCCGGGAAACACGACGCCGAGTGGCGACAGTCCCCTCCTGAGAACCTGCGACCACGCCGAGTTGCTCGGCAGACCGGGAAGCAGGACGCCGTCGACCGGACCGCAGCTGCGCAGCGCTTCGCGAACGAGATCGGGTGCCTCCGTGTCGGCCCTCTCGCCCAGGATGGGCGACGCGAGACCCCAGACCGCCTCCGGACTGGTCAGGCAGAATCTCCGACCATCATCGAGGCCGTGCCGGGCGAACACGGTAACGGTACGATCACGCTGGAGAATGTGCAGGGTCGAATCGGGATGGAACGCATCAACGGCACTCTGGAGCCATGCCGAGGACGCACAGAAGGTGTCGATGCCCGGTGTGGCAAGGGCTGCCGCATCAATCGTCTGCCGATGGGAATCGAGTGTCGCGACCTGCATCGATGCCGTGAAGAGTCCGGACGTGTCGAACGGTGCAGCGCATCGCGACGCGGCAATCGTCCGTTCACGGCGGCTGGGGCCTCGAGACGTGCCGGTCAAGGGCCCGATGAGTCCTTGCATCCCTCATCGTCACCAGCGCACCTGCACCACGGCCGGTGGTTCACGGTCGAACGGCCGACGGTCCCCGTGTGCTGGTCATCGTCGCGCCCGTGCATATCCTCTCCCCGCGCAGGGCGTCCGCTTCGGAGCGGCCAGTCCGGAAGCTCTCTCCTACAGAACCATGAGACCAATGAATCAGGGCAGGGCGAAGGCCTACTCCACAGCCCGCGGACAACTGGAACGGCGCATGGCCTGCGTGGCCATCCTCGTCGCGCTCTGGTTCGGGCCGGCCTGCGCATCGATCTATCGTTTGCCCGATCCCGACCAGCTCACCGATGAGCGGCAGCGCCCCGACAGCTCGGCGGACACCGCGGAGAACGAAGTTCCGTCCGACGAGCGGGCGGAGATCGCCGCGCGCGTGCTGACCGCGCTTCACGCTGCACTGCTCGATGGCCGAGTGGACGAAGCGTGGGAGCTCCTGTCCCACGAGACACGGCTCGCGCTGGATCATCACCACCCGAGCGGAGGGGATCAGGCCCTCCGCGACGGATGGCTCGAAGTCGACGGACGCCGCCTCGCCTTCCGGCCTGCACGGCTCCTGCTTCTCCCCGACGTCGAGAGTGTCTCCGCACGGTCGCAGGAGGCGAGCGTGTCCGCCGGTCCGCGGCGAATCGAGGCATCGATCCGGGGTGGAGGGGAAGAGCGATCGGTCGTGCTCATCCGCGAGGGTGTTCACTGGCGGCTGCACCTCCCGAGGATTCCGAGGGAGCACCTGGACAGCCCGGAGAGCCCATGAGCGGGTCACCACCTGCAGGGGCGGTGGGCGGGCAGAAGACCACGCCGACGCTCGACTATGTCCAGTCCGTGCACATCGAGGACTCGCCACCCCTCCACACCGCAGTGGTCGGCCGAAACGAGCTGGAGGAGGGCCCCCCCCTCGCCTTCTGGGTGAGTGTGGCGCTTGTTGCGTTCGCCATCGGTGTGGTGGCAGCCGTCGGCTCGAGACCCTGGCTTCCCCTGTCGTGGGTGGCATGGATCGCGGCCATCGCCGCAGCGGCCGTCGTCGTGATCCGCCGGGGACGTCGCCAGGCATCGATCAGCACGTGGACGCTCGCATGGGTGGACCGGAGCGCCGGAGAGCTTCGTGTGCACGAACGAGGAGTCTTCGCTGAAGGGCTCGGGACCGTTCGGCTGCCCTTCGAGGAGGTCGTGGAGGTCCTCTACGCGCTGCGCGATGTTCCGCTCCCCGGGGCGCGCAGGAATGTAAATCTCCTCGGAGCTGCGGTTCACGTGCGATGCGTCGATGGGGATGTCTGGACCGTCGTGCCGGCGACCCATGACCGGGAAGGAGCCTTCGCGGCTGCCTCGAGACTGGCCCTGCGCCTGGGGGTCGGCGTCAAGCAGGTCGGGGCCGGCTGGCGAACGGGAAGCCCGGTGTACGGCGGTTGACAGGCGGTATGCCCCACAAGTATGGCGAAACGTCCCGCGGCCCAAGTCTGCGGGACGCTCGTGCCGACACGTGCCACGCGGGGATCGACGCGGGCTGGCTTCACCCCGGTCCACGACTGCCGTGATTTTCAACAAGCGATTTGGCCCGTATCGTCTCGTCAAGAAGCTCGCCACGGGCGGCATGGCCGAGGTGTACCTTGCCCTGAGGGAAGGCCCCGCTCCCTTTGCCAAGCTCGTCGCGCTGAAGTCCATCCTGCCGCATGTCAACAACGACAAGGCTTTCGTGGACATGTTCTACCACGAGAGCCTGCTCGGGGCCCTCTTTCATCACCCGAACCTGATCCACGTCTACGAGGCCGGGCGAATCGACGGCCGTCACACGATGGTGATGGAGTTTGTGGCCGGCCAGACCGCGCAGGACGTCCTCGACCGACTCGAGGAAACGGGTGAACGCCTTCCCCTCGAAGTCGCCGTGGAGATCGTCAGCGCCGCGGCGCTCGGGCTGCACAGCGCCCATACCCTCACCGGACTGGACGGCCGGCCACTCAAGGTCGTTCACCGGGACATCAGCCCCCACAACATCATGGTGGGCTTTGACGGGCAGGTGAAGGCCTTCGACTTCGGCGTCGCCGTCGCGTCCTCGAACCCCGAGGCCAGCGCCCAGCTCGCGGGAAAGGCGGCCTACATGTCTCCCGAACAGTGTCGAGGGAGACGGATCACGGCCCGGAGCGACGTGTTCGCGCTCGGCATCGTGCTCCACGAACTCATCACCGGCCAGCGACTCTTCAAGCGTGACAACCAGATCTCATCCATCAGGGCCATCACCGAGGAGGCCATTCCCAGTCCCAGCCAGTCCGTCCCCGGACTGCCACCGGAGATCGACGCCATTTGCATGACCGCCCTCGCGCGCTCGCCCGAGGACCGCTTCGCGAGCGCCCTCGAACTGCACCGCGCGCTGCACGCGTTCATGTTCCACATGAAGGATACCGTCGGCGAAGAGTCCATCGCCGGGTTCATGGGGGAGTACTTCCGAAACGAACGGATCGAGATCGAGACCGTTGTGAAGAAGATCCTCATGGCGCCTCCACCGAGCCAGACCGCCGTTGACCTCTCCTCGATCGGTGATGGGGGAGAAGCGGCCATCCTGGCCAGTGAGTCGGGAGGCTTCGACGACTACAGCTCGCCCGTCGATGCAGCGCTCGCCAGTGGAGTGGCTGCGCCCGTGGCGTCCGCGAATGAACGCGCGATTCACGAGGAAGCAACCAGCGCACTGTCGCGGGAACTCGACCGCGCCCGGACGATGAGAACGCTCTTCGCCGCCATCGCGGTCGTTCTCCTCCTGGCGAACGTCGCCATCTATCTGTTCACATCCGGCACCTCGCCCACAACCGCGGAGACGACCGCAGGGCCCATGGTGACGGCACAGGTCACCAGCGAACCTCCAGGAGCGGAGGTCCGGATCGACGGCGTGCTGCAGGACTCCAGGACCCCCACCGAAGTGTCTGTTCCCTCGGGTGTGCAAGTCCGGGTCGAATGGGCACTTCCGGGCTATGTCACGACTGCCCGTGAGGTCACCATCGAGGACGGGGACAGCCCGACCCTTGCCGCAGAGATGCAAGTCGACCCCGACAGTCCTGATGCCCCCATCGGCAGCGTGATCGTCTCCTTCACGCCAGACGACGCCATCGTCACCGTCGATCAGCGCCGATTCAATGACCCCTCCGGACGGGTGGAGATCGACGGACTCCGACTCAATCGGGAGTATGTCCTGAGGCTTCAGCGGGAGGGGTTCGAAACCATGAGCATTCCATTCGATCTCGACAGCGATGACCCGCTCGACATGCACCTCGAGCTCGCGGAAGCAGTCGAATTGGGACGCATCACGGTCACCAGCTCGCCATCCGGTGCAGATGTCCTGGTCAACGGGGAGGAGATCGGGCCCACACCTGTCGTGGACCTCGAACTCCCAGCCAACGCGGTCTACACCATCGAGGTCTCGCGCTCCGGTTTCCAGCGCTGGCGGCGGACTGTTCAACTGGGTCGGGAGTACAGCGTGAACGCCGACCTGCAGCGTGTCGGGTCCCCCTCGCCGCCGCGCCAGCCCACTCCCGCCAGACCGGCACCAGCTGCTCCGTCTTCCGACGACCGCTACGAGATCCTGCGCTAGGATCGACGGGGGGGCCATCACGCCGCAGGCACGCGCGCACGCAGGAATGCCGCGCGACGCGACGTGCCATCCGGTATCCACCGTCCGGAAGCGACCCTGCGGTCAGGGAGAACCCCGGGCGGGCCCAGCACGGCCGTCAGGTCAGCGGCCCGACAACATCCCCGCAACGGCATCCGGGAAGCCGGACACTGCGCTCTCCAGCCCACCGACATCCTGGCCTCCCGCCTGCGCCAGCGTCGGCCGTCCACCCCCTCGACCGCCGACATGCGCAGCCACCAGGTTGATCAGCTTGCCCGCATGAAGACCATGGTCTGCATGGCCATCCTCCGTCACCTGAACGAGCAGCGCAGGCTTGTCGTCGATGACCGCGGCAAGGAGGACGGCTGCAGGGCCGGACAGTCGCGAACGGAGCTCATCCGCCATGCCGAGAAGGGTATCGCGCGAGTCGGCCTCCACAAGGCGGGAGATGGCGCGAACCTCACCGACCATCTGGCCCTCGCTCGCCATCTCCGCGGCTGCATTGGCCGCCATCGAGGAGGTGATCGAGGACAGCTTCCGCTCGAGCTCACTGCGATCGGTCTGAAGCGCACGCACCCGCGATACCAGGGAGTCGTCCGGAACACGAAGGAGCCCCTGGAGCTCGTCGAGGATGGCGCGCTCCTCTCGGGCTCGCCTGAACGCCGCTTCGTTGGTCACGGCTTCGATTCGCCTGACCCCGGCGGCGACCCCTCCTTCGCTGACGATCCGGAACCATCCGATGTCCCGTGTCGACTCGGCGTGAATTCCACCACAGAGTTCGGTCGAATGCCCGGGAATCTCCACCATGCGAACCCGATCCCCGTACTTCTCGCCGAAGATCATCATCGCGCCGGCCGCCTCGGCGTCAGCCAGTGCGACGTCCTCGTGCACCAAGACCGAGGTACCCTCCCGCACCCGGTCATTCACCCACCTCTCGATCGTCTCCAGCGTTTCGGGCGGGACAGGACGATCATGGTTGAAATCGAAGCGCAGCCGGTCCGGTGCCACGAGAGAACCCGCCTGAAAGGCCGTCGGGCTCACGAACCGGTGCAGTGCGGCGTGAAGCAGGTGCGTCGCCGTGTGGTTGCAGGACGTGAGGAACCGGTGGGCCGGATCCACTTCGGCCACAACCCCGTTTCGCAGGCCGTCGGGGGTGAGGTCTCCTTCCGAGACTCTGGCGAAGTGGGTGATGCCCGCCGTGGTTCGTCGCGTGTCGAAGACCTCGAGGCGAACCGAGGCGTCGGCGGTGCTGAGCATGCCGCGATCCCCCACCTGGCCGCCCGACTCGGCATAAAAGGGGGTCCGGAGGAGGGTGATCTCGATGACGTCGGTCTCTTCGTCCACCCGATACCGAAGGACCTCGGTGGTCTCCCGGGAGGAGACATGCCCGGTGAAGGTGTCGGCCATTCCTTCGCGCAGGATATGCCACTCCCCGGCCGACGCATATCGATCGTCCGCACCGCGACTGCGCTCCCGCTGACGGGCCATGGCCCGCTCGTACCCCTCTTCGTCGATGTCGAGTGACCGCTCCTCGGCCATGATTCGGGTGAGATCGGGGGGGAAGCCGAAGGTGTCGTACAGCCGGAAGACGCTCTCGCCGTCGATCAGGTCCTCGTTTCGTTCCTGCGTGGCGGTGGCCACTTCCTCGAACAGGGCGATGCCTCGATCGAGCGTACGGAAGAACCGCTCCTCCTCCTGACGCAACACCTCGGCTGCCTCGCGTTGCTTCAACCGAAGCTCCGGCCAGGCCTGGCCAAACTGCTCCACGAGGGCAGTGGACACCTCGTGCAGGAACGGAGCGTCGAACCCGAGGGTGCGCCCGAAGCGCACGGCGCGACGCAGGATGCGCCTCAGCACGTACCCGCGTCCATCATTGGCGAACTGGGCTCCCTCACTCACACAGAATGTCAGCGTTCGGATATGGTCGGCAATGACGCAGTACGAGGTCGCGTCGGGAAGGGCGAGCACGTCGCGTGCTTCGAGCGCCTCCCCCGTGCGCATGTGATGGATGTGCTCCAGCAGCGGAGCGAAGATGGCCGTGGAGAACACCGAGTCCACGCCCTCGAGAATCGCGGCGACACGCTCAAGTCCCATTCCCGTGTCCACGCTCTTCATGGGCAACGGGCTGAAGGTCCCGGAGCTGTCCCGGTCGAACTCCATGAAGACGATGTTCCAGATCTCGATGAACCGGTCCTCGTCGAAACCGGGTTGCCACGGCTCCGGAGGCCGAGCATCGCCATACTGATCATAGTAGATCTCGGTACATGGACCGCACGGACCCGTGGGGCCCATCGACCAGAAGTTCTCCTCGTCCCCCTCCTGAACGTTCCCCAGCCGCACGATTCGATCCGGCGGAAGACCCACCTCCCGGTGCCAGAAGTCCCAGGATTCGTCGTCGTCCAGATACACGGAGACATAGAGCCGATCCCGGGACAGACCGAGCGTGGCGGTCACGTACTCCCAGGCCCACTGGATCGCTTCACGCTTGTAGTAGTCACCGAAGGACCAGTTCCCGAGCATCTCGAAGAAGGTCAGGTGGCGCCCATCCTTCCCGACCTCGTCGAGATCATTGTGCTTTCCACCCGCACGGATGCACTTCTGGACACTGGTCGCCCGCCGGTAGTCCCGCTTCTCGAGCCCGAGGAGGACATCCTTGAACTGATTCATCCCTGCGTTCGTGAACAGCAGGGTCGGGTCTCCCTCGGGAACCACCGGGCTCGAGACGACAATCTCGTGCTGGCGCTCGTGAAAGAAGGTCAGGAAGGACTGTCGTAGCTCATCTGGCGTCATGCTCTTCTCGCGATGCGCGGTGGCCCACCGGGCCGCGGGTATAGCGCAGCAGGCGAACCTGTCCAGTGGGGAAGGCCGTTCGGCTCGTCCGGTCACGGGATTTGACGAGACGCCTGTTCCGCGCAATGCTCCCCGCGCCCGGGCCGCGTCCGCGCGTACGCCCCGTCAAAGCGACATCAGGATTGCCGTGTCGACCAGCTACCGCCCGATCATCTTCAAGGACTATTGCCTCCTCGAACGCGTCAGCGTGGGCGGCATGGCCGAGGTCTACCGGGCACGGCGCTTCGGAGAAGCCAATCTCCGGCGTTTCCTCGCGGTGAAGCGAATTCTGCCCAACCTCGCCGAGGACAAGGAGTTCATCTCCATGTTCATCGACGAGGCCAAGGTCTCCATCCAGCTCAACCACCCCAACGTCTGCCAGATGTACGAGCTCGGCCGGCTCAACGACTCGTACTACATCGTGATGGAGTTCATCTCCGGACGCGACCTGCTCGCCATGCAGAACCGCTTCCGAAAGCAGAAGCGCATCATGAGCGTCTCCCAGGCCGCGTTCATCATCGCCGAGGTCTGCGAGGGGCTCGATTATGCCCACCGAAAGGTGGACGATGATGGTCGCGAGATGAACATCATCCACCGGGACATCAGTCCGCAGAACATCCTCGTCGGGTTCGACGGCCAGGTGAAGGTCATCGACTTCGGCATCGCCCGGGCCGCCACCAAGAGTCAGCAGACACAGGTTGGCGTGCTCAAGGGCAAGTTCGGATACATGTCGCCCGAGCAGGTCGCCGCCGGGCCGATCGACCACCGAAGCGACATCTTCGCCGTGGGTGCACTCTTCTGGGAGCTCCTCACCGCGCGCCGTCTCTTCCACGGCGAGACCGACTACGCGACCCTCGAGAAGGTCCGCCACGCGCGCGTCATGCCTCCCTCGAAGAAGAACCCGAACATCCCCGAGGAGATCGACCGGATCGTCCTCAAGGCCCTCGCCCGAAAGCCCGAGGACCGGTACCAGTCCGCAGGTGCGCTGGGGCGGGACCTTCGACGATTCCTCAAGGCGGTGAAGCCACCCTACACCAAGGACACCCTCTCGAACTGGATGGTCAACGCCTTCAAGGAACACGTCCAGACCGAGCGAGAGAAGATCGCGGACTTCCAGAGTTTCGTGAACCCCGACGACGTGCGCCGATACAACGAAGCGCAGCTCTCCTCGGTCGGAGGCGAAGTGCTCGACCTCGAGGAGCTGCAGGCCGAGATCGAGGAAGCCACCCGCGTCTACGACATCGCCGCAGGAGCCGCAGGAGAGGTGTTCGCCGCCGGAAGCGCAGGCGACGGAACCGCCGTCCTCGAGGAAGATGTCGCGCTGCGCGCGGATTCGGGACTCTCCACCGATCCCGGCCATGAAGCCTCCACGACCGGGAGACGCGGACACACACTCGGATTGCGGCGCCGCCGGTCCCGGACCGTGCCCCTCATCGCCGCAACCGCCGTGCTCATCGCCGCGCTGGCCGCCGCAGTCGTCTTCGTCCTCCTGCCCCGCGGCGGAACACTCGAACTCACCGTCTTCCCCGCCGAGGATCTCGTCGTGCTGCTCGACGGCAGCGCCGTCGACGCCACACCCCCGATCATCCTCGAACGCATCCCCGCCGGAACGCGAACCGTCGAGGTCAGGCACCAGGACCACGAACCACTCTTCGAGGAATTCGAGGTCGGCGCCGGTGAGACGGTGCGCATCACCCGGGAACTCACACCCCTGCGCGGCGGCGAGGCCTCCGTGCGCTTCGAACTCTCCGGAGATGATGTCGAATTCTTCGTCAATGGGCAACCGTCCGAGGCGACCGAGGACGGCATGGACAGGATCCTCACCGTTCCCGCCGGCGAACCCGTGGTGATCGAAGTCTTTCGCCCGGGCCACTTCATCGAGGAGTTCGAGATCGAGGCACGACGCGATGACGAACTCCGCCGTGCCCTGAGCCTTCGACCTGTCCAGGGAAGCCTCAGCATCGGCTCCACTCCCGCCGGGACCGTCTACCTCGATGGAGAGCAGAAGGGAGTCACCACCACGCGGCTCCACCTCACGGAGCTGGACTTCCATCGCGCCTACCAACTCGAGATCCGTCCGCGCTCCCGCGGCTTCCGAACCTACGAACAGCCAATCGTCTTCGATACCATTCCCGACCTCCGCATACAGCCCCGCCTGAGGCGCATCGGAGAGGATGACTCCGGCGCCGGTGTCGAGTTCGGATGGCTCACCGTCGAACCCCACGACGGTCGCTTCTTCCGCCTCATCGTCGATGGACGCGACGCCGGCATCAACACACCCATCGATGACGACGGACGAATCGCCCTGCGGGCCGGGGAGCGAGTCCTCGAGTTCGTCCGCGGACAGGAACGACGGACCCTGCGCGTGACCATCGCCGACCAGGAGGTCACGGCCGTGGCGGTCCCGGACGCGGAACCATGAGCGACTCGGTTCAGGTTCAGGTCGAGGCGCGACGTGCCCTTGAACGGGCACTCGCGCCCGGAGTCACCGCGGACGACCTCATGATGAACCTACTCCCGGTGCTGCATCGTCCGCACGCCAGAGCGTCCAGACTCTGGGTCGCCGCTCCGGTCACCATCCGGATCAACCTCCAGGGAACCGTCGACGAGATCTGGGACGTGACACTCCGCGACGGCGAGATCTCCGTCGCGCGAGGTACCGTTGTGCAGTCTCCCTTTCTCATCCTCACCGTCGGAGCCTCGGACTGGTACGGTGTGAAGGCCTTTCTGGAGGCATTCGAGGACGAACTCGGAAACCTCCTCCAATGGAACCCTCCACCGCCGCGGCGACCCCTCGACGCGGCGACAATCGCTGCCCTCGCTTCTCTCGACGCAGGCCTCGACTTCGTCCTCCATGACCTCTTCAGCGATGGTGACGCTCGGGCAAGCCTCACGATCGGAGGCACCGCGCAACGCGGCACCGTCCGGATCGCCGCGGACACCGGTGACCTCGAAGATGTCCTCGACGGAGTGACCTCTCCGCTCGAACTCTGGCGGGATGGACGACTCCGAATCAGTGGGGACACCGGCTTGCTGGCGCGGCTGGGCACCGTCCTCGCCCCGATCCTCCCCGGCCACTGAGCCCGGGCCAATGCCCCCGAACCCCAGACGGAGCGGCCCGCCACCGACGCATCCCATGCTGCATCCCGCCTCCGCTCGTGATATGGAGCTGTCCGGGGAGAGGAGCAGGAGCTTCGTGTGATCATCCAACCACCCGACGCCGGCTGGATCGAGGTCGTGTGCGGTCCGATGTTCTCGGGCAAGACCGAGGAACTCATCCGCCGCCTTCGGCGAGCACTTATCGCCGGACTCGACGTTCAGATCTTCAAGCCCGCCATCGATGACCGCTACTCGACCGTCGAGATCCAGTCCCACGATGGCCGAAGCCTGCGCGCCGAGGTCGTGGACTGCGTCGACAACCTGAGGCGCGCCCTTCGAGAGACGGTGCGTGTCGTCGGAATCGACGAGGTGCAGTTCTTCGATGAGACGGTCGTCGAACTCTGCATCGAGCTCGCCAATCGCGGTACGCGGGTGATCGTCGCCGGGCTCGACCAGGACTTTCGGGCGCGTCCCTTCGGCGTCATGCCCCAACTCCTCGCCGAAGCCGAGTTCGTCACCAAGTCGCTCGCCATATGCGTCCTCTGCGGGAACCCCGCCAATCGAAGCCACCGGTTCCTCGCCAACCGAAACGAACTGCCCGAAGGCGAAACGTCCCCCATCGATGTCGGCGCGGCCGAGCGCTATCAGCCGCTGTGCCGAATGTGCTATCACCACCGGCAGGCAGACGCGAATGCGCGACTCGCCCAGGGCAGCCTTCATCTCCGTTCACTGCATCATGACGGGCACGAAGAGGCGAATGGATGACCGACATCGTGAACCACCCCCGAGCAAGGCACCTCTCTCCACCGCAGGACCACGCATATGGTCCCCGGGTACACCTGCTCGGGGACGAGGTATCCCTGCTGCTGCTCGCCCGACTCTGCTCCGAGCAGGTTGGGCAACCGCAGTTCAATGAGATCGTTCGAATCCTGTACGGGCAGCTCCTGTTCGCAACCCTCGCGACGGCCTTCCCCACACGCCGGCAGCGGTTGCCGACACGGATGCACCCGGATCACCCCGAGGCCGTGCTCGAAGGCCACTGGCTCGACCCCGCCACCCGCGTGGTCGTGGTCGATATCGCCCGCGCCGGTATCGTGCCCTCGCAGGTTTGCTTCGACCTCTGCAACGTTCTTCTCGAACCGGATGGAGTCCGTCAGGACCACCTCATCATGAGCCGACGGACGAACGATCACGGGGCGGTCGTCGGGGCCGACATCGCCGGTGGAAAGGTGGGCGGGAGCATCGATGGATGTCACGTCCTCTTCCCCGACCCCATGGGCGCTACCGGGCGGAGCCTCGCCCACGCGATTCGGCACTACCGCACCCACCACGGCAACGAACCCACGGCGATCCTCGCGCTCAACCTGATCGTGACGCCGGAGTACCTCAGGACCATGCTCGACGCCGATCCCGACGTGCAGATCTTCGCCATGCGCGTCGACCGGGGCATGAGCAACGAAGAGGTTCTCGCCACCACCCCGGGCGTGCGCTGGGATGAGGAGTCCGGGCTCAACGAGCGCGACTACATCATCCCCGGAGGAGGTGGTTTCGGTGAGCTGATGAACAACAGCTGGGTCTGAACCCGGCAGGGAGAAAACGCATGAGAGACCTCGTGGCCGAGGCAAAGGTGAGCGTGTTGATCGATGCAGGACAACTGGCCGAGCGTGTCGCCGAGCTGGGGCAGGAGATCAGTCGCGACCACGAGAGAAAGGACCTGCTCGTCGTGTGCGTCCTCAAGGGCTCCGTTCTCTTCTTCGCTGACCTCTGCCGTAGCATCAGCGTCCCCCTCCGAATGGACATGCTCGCCGTGGAGTCCTACCACGGCGGAACGCAGAGCAGCGGGAACGTGCGCTTCGTTCACGACCTGCGGGAAGATGTCAGCGGAAGACATGTCCTGCTCGTCGAAGACATCGTCGACACCGGCCGCACCATCACTCACCTCGTGAACATTCTCGGCAAGCGCGGACCGGCTTCCGTGAAGGTCGCCACCCTCCTCGACAAGCCGTCGCGTCGGGTCGAGGAGGTGGACCTCGCGTACACCGGGTTCGAGGTTCCGGATCGATTCGTCATCGGGTACGGACTCGACTACGCGCAGTACTTCCGGAATCTTCCGTACATCGGTGTGCTCGAGGGGCCTGCCGAGCTGCTGAACGCGTAGCGGAGTCGTTCGCGCGAATGCCGGATGGACGCCGTCATCCGCGCTCGAGCCACTGCCGCAGTCGACCGTAGTCCTTCAGAAACGCTTGATGCGTCTCCCGAAAGGCCCGTGCGAAGTCCCGCCCCATGTCAGCCGCCAGCGTGTTCAGCTTCACCGTCTCGATGACCGAAATCAACTCGTTCACCGACTCCAGCCGCATCGCCATGGACTGCCCCTCGTCGTGCGAGAGCAATTCGATCGAGCGATCCTCAGTGCCCCAGCCACGAACGAGGCTGATCGATGTCGCGGCGCTCGCACCCTGGATGCTCTGCACGACCAACTCGGCCGGGATGTCCGGAAGCTGATCGGCGATCAGCAGCAGATCCGGCTGATCTGCGGCAAGACGGTCGAGCACCTCACCACCAGTCGTGAGAACGCTCGAGATATCCAGCCGCAGCCGTGGCGCCAGGCGGCTCATGCCCTCGGCGAACTGCCCATCCGGGTGGCACACCCACACCCGAAGGGGTCGGTTCAGTCGGGACGCACGCTCCGGATCCTGAAGCTGAAGCAACTCCCGGCGCAGGTCCAGGTTGCGCGTCTCCAGTGCCATGAAGGTCTCGAACGCCCGCTCCATGAACGCGAAGAGAACAGACCGGGCGTTGGTCGGCAGGTCGCTCGCCTGTTCGTCGATACGTTCGGGGACCGCACCCTGTCGAGGGATGCTGAACGCCGAACGCAATCCACTTCCGGCCGGATCGGAGAACGGGGCCGCGGCGGCCGACGAAGCAGGTTCCTCCTGCAGGTCGTCGTCGGCGATCATCTCGAGATCATCGTCGTCCAGAACACCCCTTCCCGTGCTGAGGGCCTGCATCAGGATGCGGAACTCGGCAGGGTCAGGGGGCATGTTCAGCGTGAAGGCCCCCACGCTGCGACCAAGTCGCGCGAGAAGTGACCGGTTGTCTGCGTGTCCCGTCAGAACGAGCGTCGTCTCGGGGGCGATCGCCCGGATCATCTGTGCCGTGCGCGACACACTCTCGCGGAGCGCGTCGATGCTGATGAACGCAAGCGAAAGCGCCGTCTGCTCCACAAGCTGGAGAAGGGAAGTCTCGTTCTGGACATCCAGAACCTCGAGCCCCTCCGCCTCGAGCAGATGGGAGAGACGAGACTCGCTCAACGGGTCGGTTTCGTAGACGACAACGGGATACTGCACGGCGGTCCGAACGAGGGGAGATTCATCGACCCATGGACTCTCTGCGCACAACGAGGCACGTGAGTCAATGCCGGATGCCGGCCGGGGCGGGGACGCGCGCGGAGGCAAGGATCCCGTGCCCTGGAGCACGCCGAAGGTGCGGTGACCGGACGAAGTGCACGCCCGCACGCGCGAGCGCGACACGCGCGAAGTGCACGCCCGCACGCGCGAGCGCGACACGCGGGGCCGCGGCCAGGGACGGACCCGGTGCCCATCCCCCGTCGCCGTCCGTCACCTCAGCGCGCCCGATGGGCACCGGGCCGCCCGAGTTCGGCTTCCGACGGACGAATGTAGCGGGCGTCGACCCCGGAGGCCGGGTAGCCGGCGATGCGCCGAGCACAGACAAGACGGGCGATGCCGCGCGCGTCCGGGCCCGGGATGATGCTCGACAGGTTCCGCGAGCCGGGGAGAACCTGATCGAGGAGCGAAGGATGCGCCGCGGGACCGTTGCCCGCCCAGTACAACTCCCGGACCGCCGGAAGTTCGGACACGGCGCGGGCAAACGACTCCGGGGTCCAGGTGTCGAGCGGCAGCAGCTCCTCGGCGTCGAGGCCGGATGTCGTGCATGCCGCGTAGAGTTCACCCTTCCTGGCGTCCTCCGCCCATGCCACCGTGAGCCCGCAGGGCAGGGAGGCCGAGAGCGACCGCTCCGACGTGACCGGGTGCAGTGGAATGTCCTCGGACGCGGCGAGCCCCTTCGCCACGGCGAGGCCAATCCGCACGCCCGTGAAGCTGCCGGGACCCACGCCGACACCGATGCCGTCCAGATCCCGCACGGACACGCCATGACCCCGCAGCACGGCGGCGATCGCTTCCAGCAGGTCCCGGGAGTGCCCTCCACGTCCCGTCCTGGTCGACCGGCTGGCGACCAGCTCGTCGTCGAGCATGAGCGCGACACTCTGCGTTGCCGTGGCCGTATCGAGAGCAAGGACATTCACGAGTTGAGCCAGTTCCGAACGTCGATCCAGTAGCGTTCGATGTCGTTCTTGAAGGCGAAGAGCATCAGCAGAACAATCGTGACGATGCCCACGAAGTTGAGGATCTGTCGCGTTCGATTCGAAATGGGACCCCGCTTGATGCTCTCGACCGTCAGGATCATCAGGTGCCCCCCGTCCAGACCGGGCAACGGAAGAAGGTTGATGATGCCCAGATTGACGCTGATGATCGCCATCATGCGGAGGAAGGGCTCCCACCCTGCGTGCCCCGCCTGGCTCGCCAGGTCGGCGATGAGGATCGGGCCACCCAGCGCAGAGGTGTCGATGGTCCCCACGATCAGGTACCAGACACCGAGGATCATCGCGCCGATGAAGCCGAAGGTCTCCGCGAACGAGCGGGAGAACGCGTACCACAGGCGCTGGCCGAGCGTCATCGGACGAAGCTCGGGCGCCTCGTAGTCAAGCCGGCCACGAAACCCGATGAACGTGTGCTCCCGCTCCTGACGGAACTCCGCCGTCACGGTGCGCACGGACGGGGTGAAGGACACCGTGATCCGCTCGCCGTTGCGCTCGATGTCGAGTAGATGCGACCGATCGGGCTCGGCATGCAGACGCTCCAGCACGGGAAGCAGGCTCTCGTGCGTGCGACCGTCGATGCCGACCACACGATCGCCATACATCAGGCCGGCGTCTGCGGCCGGGCTGCCCGGAAGCACTTCGAAGACGGTGGCTTCTGCGCTCCGGATGCCCAGCGCGGTCACCTCGTCCGCCTGCAGCGCAAGGGACACGGGCTCGAGCAGGTAGAGCCGCCCAAGCTGCTCCGGGCCGCGCCCGGTGCGCAACACGTCCAGGGTGACCTCCATGCCCCGGGATGCCTCCAGCAACGACCGCAGCTCGTGCCAGCTCGCCACAGGCTCGCCGTCGACACGCTCGATTCGGTCGAACGTGAGGAGTCCAGCCGCGTCTGCAGGCCCCTCGGGAACGACGTCGATGATCGGAGCGAACCGCGCCGCCATGATCCCGATGCGGCCCGTCTCGACCACCCGCAGGCCGACGAAGGAGTCGCGCACGAGGACCGACTCCGGGACAAGCGTGAGCTCCAGCTCGTCGCCGTCGCGGAGCACGGTCAGGGAAATCTCCTCCCCCGGCCGATGCCGAATTCGCGCCGTCAGCTGGTCGAAGAAACGAACCGGACTCCCGTCGACCGCCACGATCTCGTCGCCGTCCATCAGACCCGCCGCCGCGGCAGGAGAGTCAGGAGCGACCACACCGGCCACGGATGCCGTGCGCTCCGCCGCGGCAAAGAGCACGAGGAAGAAGATCGGAATCGGGATGAGCAGGTTCATCACCGGCCCGGCCAGATAGATGATCATCCGCTGCCACTTTGGCTTGTCGTGGAGGGCACGCCCCTCGTCGGCCGAGTCGATCTCCTCCTCCGGAAACATCCCGAGCATCTGCACGTATCCCCCGAGCGGAAGTGCTCGCAGGGAGTACTCGGTCTCGCCCGGACGCCAACGGGCTACCGCGGGACCGAAACCGATCGCGAACTGCTCGCACTTCACCCCGAACACCCGGGCAGCGGCGAAGTGGCCGAGCTCATGAAAGAAGATGAGCGGGCCGATCAGCAGCAGGAAGAAGAGGATCCCCATCGAGTCTCCGGGTCAGCCGAGGTCGAGAAGGGACTTGACCAGCACGAACCAGGGCGCCGCGAACAACAGCGCGTCCACCCGGTCGAGCATTCCGCCATGACCGTACAGGATCGCCCCCGAATCCTTGAATCCCGTGGAACGCTTGATCAGGCTCTCGCACAGATCCCCCAGCTGACCCAGGATGGCCCCCGGCACCGCGAAGAGCAGCACGTGCCATGCCGCCACGCCTGCTCCATCCAGCAGCAACCACCAGCAGAGATATCCGCCGACGACGGAGGCGACGAGCCCGCCTGCGGCACCCTCCCATGACTTCCCCGGACTCACGACGGGCGCGAGCTTTCGCTTCCCGAACGCACGCCCGGCGAAGTAGGCGCCTGTGTCTCCCATCCACACCACGAACATCGGAAACATGAACCATCCGCCCTGATGGGGCGCCGTCTCTCCCGGATGCTCCCCCTGTGCGAGCACGAGCAGCGAACCGAAGAGCACGGTCGCGTACACGAACCCCGACAGCCCCCCTCCGATTCGGCCGGCGGAGTGCCGTGGGTCGCGCACCGTCGCCAGCTCGGCCAGCATGACCCCGAGGAGACACGCCGCAAAGGCCATCACCGCAGCCTCCGGATCCACCCAGTACAGCAGGGAAAGCGTCGCCACCGTACCGACGGCCGAGACCCCTCGCACCAGGCGAGCCCGACCGTTGGCCACCGTCATCCGCGTGTACTCGAGGTTCCCGATCAGCGCGGCGACCACCACGATCAGCCACACCAGAAGGTTGGGCCCCACGATGGCCGCAGCCAGGAGAAGGGGGCCAAGCACGAGCGCCGTGACCAGGCGCGGCAGCAGGTCGCCGGACTTGCGGCGCGCTGCGGGCGGTGCTTCATTCTCGGGCAAGGCAGGAACGCTGGAGCGGGGGGAGGGCGGGAGACGGGGAACCCATCGCGGGGGCCAAAGCCTAGCAGCCCGACCACGCATGGGCCAGCCCCGAGGTCAACGGCACATCAGGAAGGGTCGCGAAGTTTGCGGTGGTAGGCGGAACGCTCGGCCGGCGAACGCAGGACACGACCCGCCTCCGCGATCGCGGCGTAGAGCGTCGACGCCGATGACCTCAACGCCTCGGGAAGATGCGCGACCCGGTCCGGATGAAGCCGCTCGCTCAGCGCGTCGAAGGCGCGCGTGACGTCCGCGACCGGCGCCCCCGGAGGCAGATCCAGGCGGTCGTACAGGGACTGCCCTTCCAGCCGGTGACAACGCAACTCGATCTCCGCGGCCAGCTCGACGTCCAACGCTTGCGCGGACGCCCGCTCGGCGAGCGCGCGTCGAAGCCGGTCCAGAAGCACCCCAGGACCGGAGGGGAAGGGGAGTACCCCCTCGAATGGATGGGGTTCGTCCGCAGTCGGACGGCCCGCCCCGAGGATCCGACAGGACTCCGGCAGCGCGCGTCGCAGCAGCGGCACCGTCTTCGCGGCGGGGGGGCTCACGATCTGCATGTCGAGGACCAGCGCCCGAAGCTTCCGAAGCGGAACGCCGCGGAGGGCCTGCACACTCTCGACGACGACGAGCCGGTCGCCGAGCCGGTCGAGCGCCGCTCGAAACCGCTCCGCGTGCGCCGCGCTGGCGGCGACCACGATGACGGTGGGCGACGGGGACTGCACCATGGAAAGCTGCCTCCTGCGAGGACGCGGAGTGGGGAGACGGGTCTGGAGAGACCTCGCCGAACCCTACTCGGTCGCACGACGCATGCGCGCAACCGTCTCCGCATCATGGAGACCGGCTACATGAAGCGTCGCCTGCTGGTGGACCCCAGTCTCGAGGTCGCGCGCGGAGATGCGAAGGAGTCCGTCCACACCGACCTCGAACGCGACCTCGATCACCACGTCCCCGCGAGGAGCCGGACGCAGACCGTCGAGAACGAGCTCGCCCAGCAGGTGGTTCTCCTCCGCCTTCCGAGACTCTCCTTCGTGAATCACCAGCCTGACGGTGGTCTGGCGATCCTTGCTGGTGGCGTAGTCCCTGACCTCGCGCACCGGCACGCTGGAATTGCGTGGAATCAGGATGTCCGTGTACCCGCCCGCGGTGCGCACGCCGAGGGCGCGTGGAATGACGTCGATCAGCAACGGCGGCGCTGCGGCGGGAGGCGGAAGCTTCGGGCGACGTGTCGCCGTGCCTGGGACAGGAAGGTCGTTCTCCGGCTGCAACAGATCATCGTCGAGAAGTGCCCCATCGGCTCCCAAGCCCGTCGCCGTGGCTGCAGCACCCGCAGCCACAGGCACAATCGAGTGCGCGAAGATGGCCGCGCCGAGTGCCACCACCTCGTCCGGATTGATCCCGGACTCCGCCTCGCGAAAGAAATACTGTTCCACGGTCTCGCGAACGAAGGGCGAGCGCGTCGAGCCCCCGACAAGCAGCAACCGATCGATTTCCGTGGCGGCGATGCCGGCGAGTCCGAGGGCCTCGTCGCAGACCAGGAACGTCTGCTGCAGGATCGGAAGACACGTGTCCCTCAACTCGTTTCGGCTGAGCCGGAACGTGGCGCCGCGCCCGGAGCCCGGCACCAGCTCCGGCACAGTGACCTCCGCATCCGTCGACTCGGTGAGCGCGATCTTCAGACGCTCCGCAATGGCGCGGAGGCGCCGGCCCACCGTGGCGTCGGGCGTACCGTCGATTGCGCCGTCGCGCCGCGCTCGCTGCTCCAGAAGGCCGGCGATCGCATGGTCCAGGTCTTCGCCACCGAGGAACGTGTCCCCCGCCGTCGCCAGAACCTCGAACACATGCCCGCGGACCTCGAGGAGCGTGATGTCGAACGTCCCACCCCCAAGGTCGAAGACGGCGATGCGCGTCCGGTTTCCCTCGCGCTGACCGTAGGCCAGCGCAGCCGCGGTCGGCTCGTTCAGCACGCGGTGGACGGTCAGGCCCGCAAGCTCGCCGGCAAGCCGGGTGGCCTGTCGCTGCGCCTCATTGAAATTCGCGGGCACCGTGATGACAGCGTCCGTCACGGACTCGCCGAGATAGTCCTCCGCCACCCGCTTCACGTGCTGCAGAATCAGCGCCTGAACCTGCTCGATCGCCAGTCGCTGATCCCCCGGAGCCAGCAGGGGGACGTCATTGTCGCCCCGCTCGATCGGGAAGGGCAGGAAACGCGCAGCCTCCCGAACCTCAGACGCGTGCCAGCTCCGCCCGATGAGGCGCTTCGCCGCCGCGATGGTGCGCTCGGGGGCGTCGAAGAGAAGAACCCGGGCGTCGTGACCGACGATGACCCGCTCCCCACCGGGAAAGCTCGCGATGGATGGAAAGACGGTACGCCCCTCGCCGTCCGGAATGACCATGGCTTCGCCATTGAGCACCGTCGCCACGACGCTGTTGCTGGTGCCTAGATCGATTCCGACGACGGGTCTGCTCATGGGAGGCCGCTTGGCAGGAGGAACTCGCCCGGCTGCGTGCCGGGTGCCCGACAGGAAGCCATGGCACGGTACGGTCGTTCAAGGAAAACCGACATTCAGGTCAGGTCACCCCCGGCCAGGGGACCGCATCGTCCATGCCGCCACGATGGTTTCTCCCTCCGAGGTTGCTGGAGCTCACGCGGCGCGTTATAGAACGTCGCCCGCGATGTCCGCGCCCCACGTGGATCGCGTCAGGCCGAGCCCCCGTACCCATCCGGAGCACCGAATGGAGATCCTGAAGAGTGTCGTGGTTTTCCTCATGCTCGCCGCCGGCTTCGGCCTGGCCGGACACACGGTGTTCTGGCTGCTGCGGTACATCGCCATCGGTCGCACCGACGACCGGACACGCATCGACGAACTCAGCGACCGCGTGTTCGGCTTCTTCAAATACGTGCTCGGTCAGGCCCGCGTCATCCGGGAATTCGGCGGCCTGCTCCACTTCTTCATCTTCTGGGGCTTCCTCGTCCTCCAGGCCGAGACGATCGAGTACTTCATCCGCGGCTTCGTCGACGACTTCCGCTTCGGGCAACTCATCGGACACAACCCCTACCACATGCTGCTGCTGCTGCAGGACGTCTTCGGGCTCCTCGTCCTCATCGCCATCGTCATCGCGGCCGTCCGGCGCTTCGTCATCAAGCCCGATCACGTGCCGCAGAGCATGGACGCCGCCGTCATCCTCGCGCTCATCGGCGGGCTCATGCTCACCAAGTTCCTCGCCCACGGCGCGGAGATCGCATACCTGCCCGCAGGATTCGGCGAAGGGGAACTCGGCTGGGATGCCACCTTCACGCCGATCGCACTCGCCACCAGCTACCTCGTCGCAAGCGGACCCGAGTCCGCACTCGACAGCACCTGGCTCGGCCCGTTCTACGGCGTGAACTACTTCGCCCACATCGCGATCGTTGTCTTCTTCGCCAACTACATTCCCCGCGGAAAGCACCTCCACCTCATCGGGGCCATGCCCAACGTGTTCTTCCGCAAGCTCGAGCCCGGCGGGTCCCTGTATCCCATCGACCTCGAGGACGAGGACGCGGAGTCGTTCGGCGCCGGTACGCTCGAGGACCTCACGTGGAAACAGCTCCTCGACACCTACGCCTGCACCGAGTGCGGCCGATGCGAGCACTACTGCCCGGCCTTCAACACCGGAAAGGAACTCAACCCGATGATGATCATTCACAAGCTGAAGGATCACATCAAGGACAAGGGCATCAAGGTCTACCGCGAGAAGGGGGAGGATGATTTCCCCACCCTCGCCGGAGGCGTCATCTCCGCGGAAGAACTCATGGCCTGCACCACGTGCGGCGCCTGCGTGTCCAACTGCCCGGTCTTCATCGAACACGTCGACACCATCGTCGACATGCGCCGCTATCTCATCCTGACCGAGGGAGAGATGGACCCGGAGGTAAGCCGCACCTTCCGGAATATCGAGAACTCCTCCAACCCTTGGGGCGTGTCCAACTCCACCCGCGGCGACTGGGCCGAAGGGCTCGACATCCCGCTCGTGTCGGAACTCGATGCCCCCCCGGAGTACCTCTTCTTCGTGGGCTGCGCAGGCTCCTTCGACGACCGCGCAAAGAAGGTCACCATCGCCACCGCACGGATCCTCAAGGCCGCAGGCGTGAACTTCGCGATCCTCGGACCGGAAGAGGCCTGCACCGGGGATCCGGCACGACGGATCGGAAACGAGTACCTGTACTACATGCAGGCGTCGCAGAACGTCGAAACCCTCAACGGACATGGCATCACGAAGATCATCACGACCTGCCCGCACTGCTTCCACACCGTGGGCAAGGAGTACCCGCAGCTCGGCGGAAACTACGAGGTCCTGCACCACACGAAGGTGCTCAATGACCTCCTGCGCGAGAAACGAGTGCAGGTGCGCTCGAAGCCCCAGAAGGTGACCTACCACGACTCCTGCTACATCGGCCGCTGGAACGACGACTACAGCAACCCGAGGGAGACCCTGGCCCAATTGCCCGGAACCAGCGTCACCGAAATGTCGTGGAACAAGCGCCAGGGCCTGTGCTGCGGCGCCGGTGGTGGCCGCTTCTGGATGGAGGAGCACCACGGCAAGCGCGTCAACGTGCATCGCACCGACATGGCCCTGGAAACCGGCGCGGAACGCGTGGTCGTCAACTGCCCGTTCTGCATGACCATGCTGACCGACGGGCTCGGCCACCGCGATGCCACCATGGATGCCATCGACCTCGCCGAGCTCGTCGCCGAGAACCTGGTCGAGTCGTCCCCGGATGCCGCGACCGATCCGGCCGAGTAGCGTCGAGAACAGGGAAGGGCGCCGCAGCACGAACGCTCCCGATCTCCCGACGCGAGAACTCCTGCTGCTCAGGGATGCCCGCACTCCGGTACGGCTGTGGCGTGACGAGTCCATGCTGTCCTCCCCCACACCCGCGAACCCCGAAGCGCCGCGTTCGGTCTGGTACACGGTTCACCCTTGTGATACCGGCGTGCCGCGCCTGCGGCGCTCGCCCAGCGCACCCCACGTTCTCCCGAGGGTACCCATGTTCGATGCACTCCGAAGCGCAGACCCAGACATTGCAGCCCTCATCGAATCGGAGAGCAGGCGGCAGGTCAGGACACTCCGGCTCATCGCCAGTGAGAACTACGCGTCGGCGGCCGTTCAGGAAGCCGTGGGCTCCGCACTCGCCAACAAGTACTCCGAGGGGTATGGCGGCCGCCGCTACTATCAGGGACAGCAGTACATCGATCAGGTGGAGGCCCTCGCCATCGACCGGATCAAGGCCGTGTTCGGCGCCGAGCACGTCAACGTGCAACCCTACTCCGGATCGCCGGCCAACCTCGCCGTGTACTTCGCCTTCGCCTCACCCGGAGACCCCGTCATGGGACTGGGGCTGCCCCATGGTGGACACCTGACCCACGGCTGGAACGTCAACGTGTCCGGCAAGTGGTTCGACGCGCACCAGTACCCCGTGGAGCGGGATTCCGAACTCCTCGACATGGCCGCCATGCGCCGCATCGCCCGCGAGGTGCGACCCAAGATCCTCTTCGCCGGCATCACCGCCTACCCGCGCGTCGTGGACTGGGACGCGTTCAGGGAAGTCGCGGACGAAGTCGGAGCCATCCTCGTGGCGGACATCGCCCACATCTCCGGACTCGTCGCCGCAGGGCTGCACCCCAGCCCGGTCCCCGTCGCGGACGTGGTCACCTCCACCACCCACAAGACCTTCCGCGGGCCCCGCGGCGGCATGATCCTCTGCCGGGAGGAACACGCGCGCGCCATCGATCGGGCCATCTTCCCCGGACTGCAGGGCGGACCGCACAACAACACGACCGCAGGCATCGCCGTAGCGGCGCGCGAAGCTGCGCAGCCGTCGTTCCGGGAGTACGCGCAGCGCGTCGTGGACAGCGCCCGGGCACTCGGTGAAGCCCTCGTCGAGCGAGGCTTCCGACTTGTCACCGGAGGCACGGACAACCACATGCTCATCGTGGACACCATGCACCGCGGAGTGCCCGGCAAGCCCGTCGCGCAGGCGCTCGAAAGAGCCGGCATGGTCTGCAACTACAACTCCATCCCCTTCGACCCCCGAAAGCCGTTCGATCCCAGCGGAATCCGCATCGGCACGGCCGCCATGGCTTCCCGGGGGATCGGCGCCGAGCACATGACCAGACTCGCGGACTGGGTGGACCAGGTCGTCGCCGCATCCGACGACACCAGCGTCGAAGAACGGGTGCGCGGGGAGGTCGAGGAGTTCCTGATCGACTTTCCTGCTCCAGGCCTCGAGGGAGTGACGCCGTGAGACGGATGCAGGCATCCGGAGCGTGGGGAATCGTCGTCGGGCTGAGGGAGGAACTGTCGCCGACACCCAACGAGGGAGCCGCCGTCATGGATGCCCTCGCACACACCTTGCGACACCCGTACCTTCCCCCCGAAAGACAGATGAGGGCTTACCTCGATGAATCCGTCCCTCTCGCAGGAGGGAGCCGTGCGTGCCCCGCACCGTCCACGGTGGCCCGCCTCCTCGGTGAGGCCGGAATCGAGGACGGGGCACGGGTGCTCGTCGTCGGACTCGGCACCGGCTACCCGGCGGCGCTTGCCGCTGCACTCGGAGCCCGTGTCACCGCCGTGGAGTCCTCCCGCACGCTGGGTGAGCGGGCCGTCACCGCCCTGAGTGCACAGGGACTCGACGTTGACCTGCGCGATGGCCTCCGCTTTCTCGATGCCGCGCGTCCGGAGCGCTTCGACAACGTGGTCTTCTGTGGCTCCGTTCCCGCGCTCCCCAGAACCGCAATCGCTTCCCTGAGGCCCGGAGGGACCCTCGTCGTGCCCGTGCGACAACTCGGCGAGACGGTCCTCCTCGCCGTCAGCCGCACGAGTCGGGGACACCGCCGGAAGGAGCGGGGCCCCATCGACATTTCGGCGCTCCCGCCCGCCCTGAACGACTGAACCCACCCCGGGGCAAGAGTCTCATGATCAACATCGCCCTCAGCCTGCTCGCCGCAACGCTCACGACACTCGCGTTCGGATTCCTCTTCGGTGGCGGGTCCTTCCGACTCGGCTACGGGATCATCCCCGGCATGATCGCCTTCCCTGTGGCCTTCTTCTTCCTGGCGAGAAGGGTGCAACGGGAACTGCAGGCGATCATGCACCGGGTTCAGGAGGTCATCACACCGAAGAACCCGAGAGCCGCGCAGCAGCGCGAGGTCGTCCGGAGAAACATCGACGAGGCGGTCCGAATCCTCCAGGACGGCATGAAGTGGCGGTGGTGGCAGGTATTCACCGCGTCCCAGCTCGCCGGGCAGATCGGCAGGCTCTACTACCTCGATCAGCGATTCGACGACGCGGAGCCCTGGCTCCAGCAGGCCTTCGTTCGCGACTGGGGGGCAAAGGCCATGCTCGCCGCCCTCCGGTATCGCCGGAAGGACATCGACGGCATGAAAGCGGCCTTCGAGATCGCCGTGAAGTCGGGAAAGAAGGAGTCCATCGTCTGGAACATGTACGCCTGGTGTCTCGTGGGCGCAGGCGACCGCGACGCCGCGATCGACGTGCTCAACCGCGCGCGCAAGGCGGTCCCGGGTGATGACCGGACGCGACGGAATCTCGAGAACCTCCAGAATGGACGCGGTGTGAAGATGAAGGGATGGGACATGATGTGGTACCAGTTCCACCTCGAAAAGCCCCCTGCCCAGGCCCCCCCCCGAGCGCGCCAGCGTGGCGACCGCCGACAGATGTTCCGCGGCCGCTGAAGGCGCGAAGGAGTCCGTCCATGAAGATCAGGAAGAAGAAGGAGGCGCCCGCGAAGGCGCCACGAACGGGCAGCTCGCGTCGACAGCGAGGGCAGTACTGGAAGGTAGACGAGGCCATCTCGCCCACCATGATTCCCTACCTCTTCTGGAGAGAGTGGGGGAAGGCCCGTGACCGGGGTGACTACCCTTTCCTCTTCCAGCTCGTCGCGGATCATGGACCTGCCCGCGAACACTGGGGAAACGATCTCGACGCCTTCCTCGAGGCATGTCGGCGCGGGCGGAGCGCCATTCCGGGACTCGCACCGGCGGACCTCTTCCGAATCCGGCTCGAGGGGCCCGCAGTGGCACACCTCATCCAGTGCCGCCACCACGACGAACGTGGGGCCACCTCGTTCGAGGCCGAACGCTTCTACATGCTCCGCGATGAGCAGAAGGGCTGGCGCGTCCACCAGATTGATCGAATCGATGTCCCGAGGGAACGCGAACCGAAGAGCCTGCGCATCGAAGACTTTCCACCGGTCGGGCAGCCCGGATGAATCGATCGGCGTGACCCGGACCGCTCAGCGCGCCGCCTGAAGGTTCACCGTGCTCCCGGGCTGCCAGTTGTCGATCACCACGACCTCTTCCCGATCGCCCAGCAGGCTTCCGAAACCGGCAAACAGCTCGCCGGCAAGGCGCTGCGTGAAATCGGGATCCCCGGAAGCTGCCGCGCGGAGCTCGGAGTTCAGGACGCGGCTCCCCTCACGACCGACCGACGGCGATTCGAGGTTGAGCACGTGGCGCTGAACCTCGCCATTCATGTAGCTCAGGAAGGAGACCGTCCCGGCTTCATCCACATCCTCGACGATACCGATGTGGGTGTACCAGTCGTTGTTGCGTCCGTCTCCGTTCCGGTCGAACGTATTGTGGAAGAACACCAGATCACCCACCGCGGGGCGAGGCGTGTGATAGATCGCACCCGCCTGCTGGGCGTGCCGGTAGATGTCCACGATGCCCGGACCGGAGGTCGTTGCGACCCGCGTCTCGTTGAGCGCATAGACGGCTTCCACGTAGGCCGCAGCCAGTTCGGGAGAGAAGGGACCGCTCCCGGACGCTGGCCGGTTCGGCCGCACGGGAGAGGGCGGAGCACTTGCGGCAGCAGGCGCGGGCCGCGCCGCCGGAGAATCCGGCTCGACGCCACGTGAAGGAGCATTCGCCGTGCTGCCGGCACGGGCTGGGGTCGCCCTGGCAACACGCTCGCCCTCCGTCGACAACGCTCTCTGGTATCCGCTTGTCCAGGTGGCGTTCAGGGCACCGGCGTCAAACGCCGTCGGCGCTCCACTGGCCAGATGGAGGCCGCAGGATGCGGTCCCGGCCGCCAGGCCCACGGACAGCAGAAACAAGGACATCGGGCGAGGGAACGAGCGACTGTGCATGGGGCACGACTCGGCGAAGGGAGCTGGATGATGATGCCCCGGCAGCGAAGGACGGGAGCGCACCACTGCTCAGGGTGGAGCCTTTTCGGCCCGGCCGCAAATTCGGGACGGCAACATGGCGTGGATCACCTCGACTCGGCGCGTTCCACTGCAGGGGACGGAATTTTGACGCTCCACCACGGTGACGTACCGTACGCGTACGTGCCACGCCGCAGGATGCCGCGGCGGGCCCCCCGCATCCCCGTTCAGGGTGACCACCATGAAGCCCGTACGTGTCCTCTCCGTTCTCGCCATGTCCCTCGCCGCGCTGATTGCGTGCGGGAGCGACTCCGACCGCCTCGACACGGGTTCGGCTGCACTCGAGTGGCAGGTGGCCGCCCGGGACTGTGCACGCGCTGACGTCGAGACCGTGCGCATCGAGATCGAAGGAGGCTGGAAGAACGAACGAGGCGTCAGTCACTGGGATTTCACTTGCACGGAACGTCGGGGTGAAGTCCCGGAGCTCGCGCCCGGACGATACGTGTTCGTACTCAACGGACTCGCCACCGACGGCGTGACCAGCTTCCTCGGACGGACGGAGCAGGTCGAGGTGCGTTCCCGAGGTGTCGCTCGACCGGGAACCGTCATCCTCGAGGCAAGACCAGCCGATCTCCGCGTCGAGTGGACCTTCGGCGGACCCTTCTGCAGCCATGTCGGCGTCGCCGAGGTCGAGCTGATCGCGTTCGACTCCTTCGGCTCCGCCATCGGCTCCGCCAGAGAAGGGTGCGACACGGGGCGGGCGCATCTCCTCCTGCGGCCCGGCGCCTACGACGTCGCCGTCTTCGGGCTCGGGGCGAACGGTCAGCTCCTCTACCACAGTGTCTTCGAGGTCGGCCTGCTCGCCGGCCATGAACACACCGAACGGGTGACCCTCGAGGTCGTCGAGGCGCCCTCGCGGTGAACAACCCGGTGAGCATCACTCCGGCCGGTCCGCTATCCACCGGCGACGCACCATGGGTCAAGCCAGCGGCCGAAAGGCGCCGGCGATGCCTTCAGCCGGGAATGCGTCACCATCGGTAAAGCGTCCGGCATCGGGACCTGGGCCGACAGATCATCCGCGGACACGACACCCTCCGGCGAAACGCCGTCGGATGGGTCACTCGCATGTGCAGCCCCCCCGACGCCATACGATCACACCTGCTCCAGATACGGAACGTGGACACGCCCGGAAGGGGCACCCCGCGCGGCGGCGCACCGCATCATGGCGGTTGAAGGCGCGCCACCGGGAAGGTATACGCCCCGGCAGCCGCCGCCCCTCCGAACCCGGGGAGAGTCATGAGCCGCCTGCAGATCCGAGAGAGCCTCACCTTCGACGACGTCCTGCTCGTCCCAGCCCACAGCGATTTCCTTCCCAAGGACGCGGACGTGTCCGTCCAGCTCACGCCACGCATCCGTCTCGCCGTCCCTTTGCTCTCCGCTGCAATGGACACGGTCACGGAAGCCTCGACGGCCATCACCATGGCACGAAACGGCGCGATCGGGGTACTCCACAAGAACATGAGCCCCGTCGAGCAGGCGGAACAGGTCCGTCGCGTCAAGCGGAGCGAGTCCGGGATGATCGTGGACCCGATCAGCGTCAACCCGGGGGCGACCCTCGCCGATGTCGTCGATGTCATGGATCGCAATCGCATCAGCGGCGTGCCCGTGGTCGACGGAGACCGGCTGGTGGGGATCATCACCAACCGGGACCTGCGCTTCCAGCGAGAACTGACCCAGCCTGTGTCGGCCGTCATGACCCGCGAGCTCGTGACCGCCCGAACGGGAATCTCCATGACCGACGCCAAGGAACTGCTCCAGCGCAACCGAATCGAAAAACTCCTCCTCGTGGACGAGAACGGTCGCCTCGAGGGGCTGATCACCGTCAAGGACATCGAGAAGCGTGAGACCTTCCCCCATGCGACGAAAGACCGTCTCGAGCGACTGTGCTGCGCAGCCGCAGTCGGCGTCGGTGAAGACCGCAACGCGCGCGTCGAGGCCCTCGTCGGCGCAGGAGTGGACGTCCTGGTCGTCGACACCGCACATGGCCACAGCCAGCGGGTGATCGACAGCGTGGCCTGGATCAAGGACCGCTTCCCGGAGACCGACGTGATCGCGGGAAACATCGCGACGGCCGAGGCCGTGCAGGCCCTGGCCGCCGCCGGCGCAGACGCCGTGAAGGTCGGAATCGGCCCCGGGTCCATCTGCACAACCCGAATCGTCGCCGGGGTCGGCGTACCGCAGATTACCGCGATCGCGGACTGCGCCGAGGCCGCCGAATCCTGCGGAATCACCGTGATCGCGGACGGCGGAGTGAAGTACAGCGGTGACCTCGTCAAGGCCTTCGCCGCCGGTGCTCACGCCGTCATGATCGGAAGCCTCTTCGCCGGCACCGAGGAGTCACCCGGAGATGTCGTGCTCTATCAGGGCCGCTCGTACAAGGTCTATCGGGGCATGGGCTCCCTCGGCGCCATGAGCCAGGGAAGCGGAGACCGTTACGGGCAGGACGGCATTCGCGAGGAACAGAAGCTCGTGCCCGAAGGGATCGAGGGCAGGGTCGCCTACCGCGGACCACTCGCCGACAACATCTACCAGCTCATCGGAGGCCTGCGCGCTGGCATGGGATACTGCGGGACGAAGACCATCCAGGAGCTGAGAACCAATGCGCGATTCGTGCGCATCACCAACGCCGGCCTCCGCGAGAGTCACGTCCACGACGTGTACATCACCAAGGAAGCGCCCAACTACAAGTCCCTTGGCTAGCGTGACCCATGCAGACCGAACTCCAGCGCGGCGTCCTCATCCTCGATTACGGCTCGCAATACACCCTGCTCATCGCCAGACGCATTCGCGAGTGTGGCGTCTACTGCGAGGTCTGGCCCTGCAACGATGAGCGGCTCGAACAGGCCATCGCCAGTCGGAACGTACCCGCCCGCGCGCTGATACTCAGCGGTGGGCCGGCTTCCGTCCATGTCGAGGGAGCACCGAGTCTCCAGGGTGGGCTGCTGGAGTTCGATGTCCCCATCCTCGGAATCTGCTACGGAATGCAGCTCCTCTCCGACGCGTTCGACGCTCCCGTGCAGCCCGGAAACACCCGGGAGTACGGCCGAACCTCGATCGACATCCGGAATGACCGCGGCCTCTTCGCCGGCTTCGACGTGCCCGGACGTCTCTCCGTCTGGATGAGCCACGGCGACAGTGTCACCGGCGTACCGGATGGATTCGATGCGCTCGCCGTAAGCGAGAACGGGCTCCTGGCTGCCATCGGTCACCAGGAACGACCTCTCTACGGCGTGCAGTTCCATCCCGAAGTCGTGCACTCCGACCGCGGAATCGACATCCTGCGGAACTTCCTCTTCCGGATCGCCCGCTGCGAGGACGACTGGAACATGGGAGACTTTCTCCAACGAAGCGTCTCCGCAATTCGGGAGCAGGTCGGCGACGGCCGCGTCATCTGCGGCCTCAGCGGAGGCGTCGACAGCTCCGTCACCGCCGCGCTGATCGCACGCGCAATCGGTCGACAGCTCACCTGCATCTTCGTGGACAACGGCCTCCTCCGGTTGCGCGAGAAGGAACTCGTGGAGAACGCCTTCCGCGAACACTTCGACGTTGAACTCCGCGTCGTCGACGCGTCCGAACGGTTTCTCCGCGGACTCGATGGCGTCACCGACCCGGAGGCCAAGCGAAAGTCCATCGGCGAGACCTTCATCCGGGTCTTCGAGGACGCTTCCAGCGACGTGGATGCGCGCTGGCTGGCGCAGGGCACCCTCTACCCCGACGTCATCGAGTCCGTCAGCGTCCGTGGACCCTCCGCCACCATCAAGAGCCACCACAACGTCGGCGGACTGCCCGAGGACATGAAGTTCGAGCTGATCGAACCGCTGCGCGAACTCTTCAAGGACGAGGTCCGTGAACTCGGCCGCCAGCTCGGCCTCCCCGAAGCCATCGTCTCCCGACACCCGTTCCCCGGACCCGGCCTCGCGGTCCGCATCCTGGGAGACATCACGCCCGAACGACTCGATGCGCTGCGACAGGCAGACCACATCTTCATCGATGCCCTGCGTGAAGAGGGACTCTACGACAGCGTCTGGCAGGCCTTCGCCGTGCTCATCCCCGTGCGAACCGTCGGTGTGATGGGCGACAACCGCACGTACGAGTGGCTCTGTGCACTGCGCGCGGTAACCTCGACCGACGGAATGACCGCCGACCGCGCCCACCTGCCGCACGACTTCCTCGGGCGCGTCAGCGACCGGATCATCAACTCGGTCCGGCGCATCAACCGCGTCGTCTACGACGTCAGCTCCAAGCCACCAGCGACCATCGAGTGGGAATGAGCCGGCACGCGCCGCCCGAGACGTGGTTCAGCGACAGAAGACTCGCCTTCCACTGCACGAAGTGCGGCGCCTGCTGCCGACGCCCCGGATGGGTCTTCGTTCAGCCGAACGAAGCGGTCAGGATCGCGAAACGCCTGCTTGGACCGAATGGCACGCCCCGGCAACTCGCAGGAGAGCTGTGGGTTCGCGGGGACGATGGCGACTGGCAGATCGAGGTCGAGGACGGCGGCGCCTGCCCGTTGCTCGGAGAGGAGGGCTGCACCGTGCACGACATCAAGCCCATGCAGTGCGCCACCTATCCGTTCTGGCCCGAGATCCTCGCCACCGAGGCAGACTGGATCGCCGAGGCCTTCTGGTGTGAGGGCCTCCGCGAACGCTCCCCCGAGTACAGCGCAGAGCAGGTCTTCGACCTGCTGGCCGAGTGCTCGCGAACCCGGGAGAGCGACCCGGAACGTTGAGCCACGACCCCGAACGACGCACGTCGCCCCGGAACCTGCGCTGCGTTGCACACCCGGAGCCGTACCGCGCCATCGTGTCCGCGACCGAGGTGCACGAACCTGACTGGGCCGAGGCTCCCTGAACCGCGGCAAACAGCAGCGTCTGCGCAGCGACAGGGAATCGTCCGGAACTGCCGGGTCCGGAGGACAGGAACACGGATATCCCCTGGCAGCCCCTGCGGCGCCGGGCGGACCCGTGCTCCCGGCCGCTCCGGAGGTCAGGCACAAGCACGCTCAGAGCGGGATGTTCCCGTGCTTGCGAGGCGGATTCTCGTCTCGCTTGTTCCGCAGGATTTCCAGGGCGTCGCAGATTCGCCGCCGCGTCTCGCGCGGCTCGATGACCGCATCCACATACCCAAGCTCGGCCACCTTGAAGGGGTTGGCGAAGAGATCGCGGTAGCGCTCCGTGTACTCCTTGCGCGTGGTCTCCACATCCTCCGCCGCAGCGAGCTCGTTGCGGTAGATGATGTTGACCGCCCCCTCGGGGCCCATCACGGCGATCTCCCCCGTGGGATACACGAAGTTGAGATCCGCACGCAGGTGCTTGGACGCCATCACGTCGTAGGCGCCCCCATACGCCTTGCGGGTAATGACCGTCACCTTGGGCACGGTGGCCTCCGCGAACGCGTAGAGCAGCTTCGCGCCGTGGCGGATGATTCCACCGTACTCCTGCTTCACGCCAGGCAGGAAGCCGGGGACGTCCACCAACGTGACGATCGGAATGTTGAAGGCGTCGCAGAAGCGGACGAACCGCGCCGCCTTGACCGATGCGTCGATATCGAGGCACCCCGCGAGGTGAATCGGGTTGTTCGCCACGATCCCGCAGGAGCGCCCCCCAAAGCGCGCCAGACCGCAGACGATGTTTCGCGCATAATGCTCGTGAACCTCGAGGAACGCCCCATCGTCCACCACCAGCCCGATCAGATCACGCATGTCATAGGGCTTCATGGGATCGGCAGGGACCAGCGTCTGCAGAGCCTCGTCCTCCCGATCCACCGGGTCCGAGGTGGCGACCACCGGCGGATCATCGAGGTTGTTCGACGGCAGAAACCCGAGCATCTGACGGATGTGTGCGATGCACGCCTCCTCCGATGGCTCACGGAAATGCGCAACCCCGGAGATCTCGTTGTGCGCCGCGGCACCTCCGAGGTCTTCCTTGGTGACTTCCTCGCTCGTGACGGTCCGGATCACGTCCGGCCCCGTGATGAACATGTAGCTCGACTGATCGACCATGAAGATGAAGTCGGTGATCGCCGGCGAGTACACGGCACCGCCTGCGCAGGGTCCAAGAATGGCGCTGATTTGCGGGATGACGCCGCTGGCCTGGACATTGCGAAGGAAAATGTCCGCGTAGCCGGCCAGCGACACGACGCCCTCCTGAATCCGCGCACCACCCGAATCATTCAGCCCGACAACCGGTGCGCCGGTCTTCATCGCCAGATCCATCACCTTGCAGATCTTCTCGGCGAACGCACCGCTGAGCGAACCGCCGAAGACCGTGAAATCCTGGGCGAACACATAGACAACGCGACCATCGACCCTACCGTAGCCGGTGACCACTCCGTCGCCGGGAATCTTGCGATCCTGCATGCCGAAGTCGGCACAGCGGTGGGTTTTGAGCCGGTCCAGTTCGACGAAGGTTCCCGGATCGAACAGAAGGTCGATCCGCTCACGCGCCGTCAGCTTGCCGGCAGCATGCTGCTTGTCGATCCGGGCCTGTCCACCACCCAGGGCGGCCGCCTCGTTGAGTTCCCGCAGTCTATTCAGGTTGTCAGTCACGTTCTCGCTCCGTCTCGATGAACCCGGATACCGAATCAGCGCGCGCTCCAGAGGTCTCCGTACAGGGTCATGAACTGCTCGGCGGAGCGCGCCCAGCTGAAGTCCTGCCTCATGGCATTTTGCATGCTCGAATGCCAGCGCCCGGGGTCGTGCCACGCCAGGATGGCACGCTCGACCGCACCGGAAAGCGCCTCGGACGTGGCCGGCGCGAAGGTGAAGCCCGTTCCATGGTCCGGATCATGATCGCAGTCACGCACGGTGTCCGCCAGCCCGCCCACCCGGTGAACCACCGGCAGGGTCCCGTAGCGCATGGAGTACATCTGATTCAGCCCGCAAGGCTCGAAACGCGAGGGCATCAGAAAGATGTCGGACCCCGCCTCGATGAGGCGCGCACGCTCCTCGCTGTACCCCACATGGGCGTGGCACCGATCGGGCCAGATCTCCGCAAGGTCCCGAACCTCATGCTCCAGGTCGGCCTCACCCTGTCCCAGAAGCGCGACGCGCACGCGGTTCTCGGACAGCAACTCGCGGAGAACCGGCAGCGCCAGGTCGACGCCCTTCTGGCGCGTGAGCCGTGCGATCAGACCGATGACCGGAACATGGCTTCCCGCCGGGGGAGCGCTCCAGCCCGCGGACGTCCAGAGGTGAGAGCGACACGCGGCCTTCCCGTCGAGACGATCCGCGTCAAAGCGCGCAGGCAGCACAGCATCGATCGAAGGATCCCACGACGGATCGATGCCATTGAGGATGCCCCGCAGACGCCGCACGTCATGGGCCAGAACACCGTCCATGCCGAAGCCGAGGGCCGGCGTGCAGATCTCGCGCGCATAGGTCGGACTGACCGTGGTGACCGCGTCCGCGCGCCGAAGGGCAAGCTTCATCGTCGATGCGCCGTCCCAGAATGCGAGATCGTCGAGGATTCCAGGGGCAGCGATCCCCTGAACTCGGAACGCATCCATGGAGAAGCGTCCCTGAAAGAGAATGTTGTGAATGGTGAACACCAGCAGGTGTCCAGGCGCCAGAAAGGCCGGAAGCAGACCCGTCTGCCAGTCGTTCGCGTGGACGATGTCCGCGCCAAGTTCCCGGACCAGAAGCGCGGCGTAGTGACAGAACACGCCGTATCGCCATGCGTTGTCGTCGTATCCCCCGTGCGCGTCCCCATAGATACCGGGACGTTCGAAGAGGCCGTCGCACGACAGGAAGAGGTGTTCGGCACGGTCGTCATGACGAACCCGCCACGCCGTCCCGTGAACCTCATGCCCGCCATGGCGGAACGTCCGGGCAAGCTCCGGGGCAGGCCACAGCTGGTCTGCGTGGCACAGGTCCCTGTATCGCGGCGACAGGACGAACACCTGAGCGGCCCCGGCCTCGGCAAGGGCCCGCGGCAGTGCTCCCGAGACATCTCCCAGCCCGCCGGTCTTGCTCCATGGGGCCACCTCCGACGAGATCCACGCGACTCTCATGCCACCTCCTGAGCAAGCGCGGCGAGTCCAGCGCGGAGAATCCGTGCCGACTCCTCCGGAGCAGTCGACACGAGGTGCGTGCCGGTGCCCAGCTCGAGTCCCCCGATCGCCCCATTGCGCGGAATCAGCTCAAGGTGCCAGCACCAGAAGTCGGCCGCATCCGCTGCGCCGATGGGAGCCTGCTGCAGCACCACATTCATGCCGCGCAGCGAAAAGGCGCGCTCGTAGGCGCAACTCGCTCGATGGAGCAACCGGGCGAGATCGCGCCGCTCCTCGTGGGGAAGGGCGCCGAACCGCGGCTGCCGGCGCAGCGGAAGAACCACCGTCTCGTGGGCCTGGCGCGGCGCCCACGGAGCCAGGAGAACGAAGTGACGAGTCGCGGCGACCACGCGAACACCCCGCTCCAGCTCGGCGGCGACAAGCTGTTCGAAGTAGCCTGTCCCATGGTCGGACCACCACCGCCGTGCACCCTCCGCGCGCCGCCCGACGTGCGCCGGAACGAATGGGGTCGCGATCAGCTGCGAGTGCGGGTGCCTGAGACTCCCGCCCGAGAGACTCCCCGAATTGCGAAACCACGTCACATGTTCCGCACCCGCCATCCCGCAAAGCCACGCGACACGCTCACCGACGACCTGCAGGAGTCCCGAGAGATGCTCTTCGCCCATCGTCGACCACCGATGCTCGTGCACCGGACTCTCGATGACGACTTCGTGGCGCCCACAGGCCTCCCCGGAAGGGAAGAGCGGATGGTCGTCCGCAGGCGCCGTCGCCGCCCGAGCGTCTTCCATGACCGCGGGATAGCGGTTGTCGACGATACGGACGGACCACCTCGCTCCGTCGGGCGAGGTCAGGCGCGACCGCTCCTGCTCGGTGTCCGCTCCGCTACCGGGGCAGAACGGGCAATCCACGTCATGAAGCCGCCGCTCCTCCACGCGATAGTCGTGCGGGCGATGATGCCTTGTGGTCGAGAGCAAGGTGGTCCGGCCGCTGAGCGGGCAGGTTCTCAGATGGGTCATGGATGGAGCGTTGCCGGGGTGAGCACAGTGTCGACGTACCGGTGCCCCCCTTGACGCGGAACGTCAAGGGCCGCATCCGCCTGCCGGGCAGCCATGAAGGGAGGTGGCCGGTGGATGAGTGGAAGCGTGTGCTGCACGGAGACAGGGTGACGCAGGACCGGATGGCGAGAGGGTTCGCCGGGACGCGGCCGGTAGTCGTCGTGCGCGTGGGTGAACAGTTGCGCGCGTTTCGCGATCGATGTCCTCACGCGGGGGCACCGTTGTCGGGAGGAGACCTGAGCGACGGACGGGTCAGATGCCCGCGCCACGGATGGTCCTTCGATGTCTCCGGAGGCACCTGTGCGGCTCACCCGGACTACAGCCTCCGGCTGCTGGAGGTTCGAGAGCGGGACGGCTGGATCGAGGTCCTGGACCCGGAAGTGTTCTGACACGTCAGTGCTCCGACCCCGGCAGACGGGAGAGCAGCACCGGAATGATCCGCTGCAGTCGATCCCGGCACGCGAGATAGGCCCCGAACGGCTTGCCCATGGGGTCATCGATCGGGGACGGATCGTCCGGATCGAACTCGGAGAGCAGATGGGTCCGCGTGGCCGCCCCCGGAGCAAGGGCACACACCGCGTCCAGATGATGCCGCTCCATGGCGAAGATGCCGTCGGCGTGCTCGAGCAGCTGACGCCGCAGACCCTGGCTGCGGTGACCGTGGAGATTGATGCCAATCTCCTCCATGACCTCCAACACCGGCCTTGGGGCGCTGCGCCCCACCAGGTCAAGCGTTCCCATCGACAGGGACATCACCGACGTACCGGACAGGCTTCCATGATGCTGAAGCAGCGCCATGGCCATCGGAGATCGGCACAGGTTGCCCGAGCAGACGAAGATGGCGCGATACATGGGCACCGGGGCGAGCGTTCGGGAGCAACAGCCTTGTCGGGCTGCATCGATTGCGCCTTGTCAGCGACCTGACGCCGACGCAACATTCGCCATGGTCGGGCTCTATCGCAAGTCCGCCGCAGGCACGGAGTACGGCAGTGAAGGACCGGGAGACATGGTGGACGAAGACAGACTGACATGGCATCCGGAGACGGAGCATCTGGAGTACGAGTACGCTCAGCAGGGCGATGCCAGACTGGACACGCAGCTGGCCCGAGAGCTGGGAAGGATCGCCCGGGAGGGGCGCTGGAAGGAGCACCGCGTTCAAGAGGTCCTGGTCAGATTTTCCTCGGAGGAGACCGCGGCGAAGAACGCGGATGCCCTCTCCTACCTGGGGGTCGGCGCCGTGCATCCCGGAGGACGGCTCCGCAGTACGCTTCGCTTCGTTCCCCGTACGGACTTTGGCCTGGACGAGGAGGAATAGGGTGTTCGAGATCGTGGGTGAGCGGACGGGAACACTCGACTCTGCGAGCCCGGAAGATACGGCGCGAACGCTTCGCGCCATCCTGGCGTGGTCGAACGGAGGCACGCCGCTGCGCTACGATCTGAATGCGCAGGACAACTGGCGCGACTGGGACGAGACGCACTTCGCGGTGGACGTTTCGGGCCGCCGCGTCGGACTCGCCCGCGTCGTGCTCTCGGACGGAATGATCGCGGTTGACACGGGGCAGCGCTCAGGCGTCGTGCAGTGGATGCGCAAGGGGTTCGCGCAGCCCGTGGAGAGCAGGAGTTGGCCGGGGCTGGCCGCATCGACGCAGCTTCGCAAGGTGCTGCTGCGCGGTCCTGGCGGACGAGCGGAAGGGGCGCAGGGGCCGGATCCGTTGTCGGCCGTGTTCTGCTGGGTACGTGATCCCGGTGAGGGTGACTTTCCCGACGGCTGGCGTCTGGACAGCAGCCGCGACGGCGCGTGGGGCTTCGCGAGACTCCCCGCGGGATGGCGCTGAGCACGACGCCGGTGCCGGCCTTCTCTCGGCGGCTGCCCCTGGAGGACGGCTCTCGGCCGAGAAAGGGCGCACCGCAATGTTCGCGTGGCACGCACTGCCTGTGCGGCCGAACGAACCCTGCAGGCGTCCCTGCGTGTTCCTGAACCGTGGGGGGAGTATAAGTGGTCAGGGAGGGAATCGAACCCCCGACACGCGGATTTTCAGTCCGCTGCTCTACCGACTGAGCTACCTGACCTCATCGGCGGCGGGGGGTATAGAGTGCGCGTCAAAGATGTGTCAACCTCTTTTGGCCGTCATGGCTCTCGAGCTCGGGCATGTCCGGGGCGCCTGTGGCAACCGTGTTGCAAAGGCATGTTCGATCGGATAGAACCCGCTCGCCTCCGGCGGGCGCGGTGCACACCGCGTGCGTGACGCGGCGCTGAGAAACGCTGGTGCTGAACAGGCAACGCTTGAAGGGAACTCGAATGCACGATCTGAGGTCTTTGGGCCATGCGCGGCCTAACGGATGGGGGCGGCGTGGGCCACTGCTCGCGATCCTCGCGGTGACGCTGCTGTTCGCCGCCTGCGACACGACGGCGTTCATCGCGCCGGTCAACCGACCACTGACGAACGTGGACACGTCGGGTGCGGTGACCGATCAGGCATGTGACGCCCAGCGCTCGGACAATGTGGTGCGCCTCCGCTACGTGCCCCTCGACCCTCGACGAAACGTCTTCGTGGATGGGGACAGGGTAGGGCAGGGCGACCAGCGCGAGACCATCGTTCTCGGTGAGAACTTCAACTGGGAAAGTCTGCGATTCGCCAACGCACGCCTCTTCGTCAGTCCGGACGTGAACTGCGCTTCGGACGCCGACTGCGCAGCGGCAGGTTTCGATGGCATGCGCTGTCTGCCGGTCAATCCGGGGGAGCCTGCGCCCGGCGTGCCGCTTGCCTGCGGCATCCAGGCCGAAGCCTCGGACGGACTGCCCTTTGCGCAGGTGGTGCCGGAGTTTGATGGCGTCGAGGACGCGGATGCCCAGCCTCAGGTCATTCTGTTCGGGATCTTCAATGGGTCCACCGTTCATGGCTTCGATCCCGGATCGAGCGCGGGCGGCGTCGTCCTCGAGGCCGTGCCCGACCGGTCGCGATACCGTGTGCAGATGATTCAGGAGGGGGTGCGTGCGCTGCTCGCGAGTGGCGGTGCGGATCCGCCTGATGCCAACACGCCCGAGCCGCAGCTTCGAAACACCTACGTTCGCCGCTCGCGCATCTGTCTGGCGAGCTTCCGAGGTGAGGAGTTCACGCAGCCCAACTATTTTCCGAACGTGGACGACTGCTTCTTCGAGTTCACGGACTCGACGACATCCAGCGCGTCGATCCGGCGGTTCAGCCAGGAACGGTACGAGCCGTTCAATACCCTGCTGACCACGCCCGAGCGCGGCGGACGCAATGTCTGGTACAGTGCGCGACAGATGCTGGACCGGGTCGATCGTGAGCTGCAGGCGGTCACCAATGCCATTCCGTCCGGAGCGGGCATTGCGGCCCCGCAGGGACATCTCGTGATCTTCGTGGACGGTCCACCCGATCCGCAGGACGCATTCCAGAACCCGGAGACGGCGGCGAGCGTGACCGTCCGTGCCCAGGAGCTCGGCGTGCAGATCCATGTTCTGCATCTCGACAGGCCGTTCGCCTTCGGGCAGCCGGGTGCTGGCCGCCCCTACACCGGTCCCGTGGATGAGTACGCCAACATCGCTTGCGCGACCGGGGGCTCCTACAGCTACACACGTGAGCCGCAGAGCCTGAACAGCCAGTTCATCGGTGTTTCGCGCACCATGGCGCGCGCGTTCATCTCCGATCTTGATCTCCAGACGCTGCTCGAGCGTCAGGCGGTACCTCCCGGTCGCTACACGCTGGCGGGCCAGCTCAGTGTCACGATCGGGCAAAGCGCGTCACAGCCCCTCACGCTCGGCGGCGCAGTGGGAGGAGCGGACGATGCAGGCGGACAACGCCTCGATCGCCGTCTTCCCGTCTTCAAGCGGCCAGTTGGCCCCCCCACTGTGCCCGGTTCTCAGCCCACGGGTGAAGAGCCGACAGCTGAACCATCGGAGCCAGGTCCACCGGATTCCGAGCCGGCCGAGGATCCGACCGAAGTGGAGGAGATGCCGGGCACCGAGAGCGGCCCCGGCGGCGATTCAGGCGAAGAGTGAGTCGAACGAGTCGGTCGGGACGGCCTTCGGCGGTCCCGCTACTGAAGAGTCATGGAACGACGTACGGAACCCGAACGGACGAGGCGGATAATGAAGCAATGGCGCTGGATGATCATCGGAATGCTCGCCCTTGGCGTGCTCGTTGGCGGTTCCGAACGGGCCGAGGCACAGGGGTCCTCGGACGAACTGCCTACGCTGGATGAGGAACTGGACCAGTTCTGGGCAGAGCGTCGGCGTGTGCGGGTCGTGCAGCGACGCCTCTTCGAGAAGGATGGACGCTTCTACGCGAGCCTCTCGATGGGCATCGTTCCGAACGATCCCTACGTGACGTACTTCCCCGTCGGTCTCCGGCTCGGGTACTACCTGAACGAGGACATCGGCTTCGAGCTGTCAGGCAACTGGACCGGCAATACGCTCCGTTCCACGTCGGACATCGGTGACCGCTTCCTCGCCACAGGTGAGCGCTTCTTTCCGCGCGACCAGCAGCAGTGGCGCACGAACGCAGTGGTGTCGTGGTCTCCGTCCTACGGCAAGTTCTCGCTTCTCGGGCGAAAGATTGCCCACTTCGACTGGAACTTCGTTGCCGGGTTCGGAATCCTGATGGCCGAGGGGCCGGAAGAAGACAACCTCAACGTGATCTCGACTTCGCTCTTCCCGGAAGCCGTGCTCGGCTCCGGGATCAACTGGTGGCTCACCAGCCGCTGGGCGCTCCGCTTCGACTACCGGCAGATGATCTTCCAGAAGTCGAGCGGGGGCGTCGCGCTGCCCTCGGAGCTGAGCATCGGCGGGACGTTCTTCTTCTGAAGAAGCGCACGCCGCCGTTCCGCCGATGTCACGCCCCTGTTTCGCCGGGAAGTTCTCCATGAACACGACGCTTTCTCCACGCAGGCTCCGCACGACCGTCTCGCTGGTCGTCCTGGGTCTCGTTCTGTCGATCGCCACGGTGGCCAGTGCCCTGTCGCGAGATGACATCTACACGTACCTGAACCAGGGCCTGCCACCCGATACGATCGTGTCGATCGTCAGGGGGACGACTGCACCGGTGACCATCACCGAGGGTGAAGTGATCCAGATGCGCCAGGAGGGCGTGCCGGAGTCGATCCTGGGCGAGATCTGCTCGCGCATCGGCTGCTCTCCCGCCGCGGCGCCGGGACCGGCACCGGGGCCGGGGGTCGGGCCGTCGCTCGACCAGGAACGCGAGCGCCAGCGTCAGCTGGAGGAGCAGCGGCAGCGGGAGGAGGCCGAACGGCTCGAGCAGGAGCGGGAGCGCCTGCGACAGGACATGCAGCGCGAGGCGACACGCGCCGGTCAGGTCGACCAGCTCCGTGCTGATCTGAGCCGCGCGCGAGCTCAGTTCCGGAGCGGTCTGTATCTCGAGGCGGCGATGACCTACAACGCCTTCATCGAGGGCGCCGCGCCGGCGGAAGACAGCGATGACCATTACGAAGCGCTCGCGGGCTACGTGAGAAGCATGCACGCAGCGGGGATCCGGCACGTGATTCGCCAGGAGGCGCTCGATCTGGTTCTCTTCGGCGCAAGCAGGCCACACTTCGAGGAAGCCTTCGCGATCCTCGATGACGTCGTGCGCGATTCCGGCTACCGTGCGCCGCGTATCGAGGAACTCACGGGTGTGTCCGTCGCCACCACGACGCAGGGCTTCCAGGACCGCTGGAATTTCTTCCTGGGACGCTACTTCTGGAACGCGGGCGACATGGATCGCGCACTGCAGTTCTTCGCACGGGTCTCGGACGACAGCCCCGATCGGGCACGCGCGCACTACATCGCTGCCACAATCCAGCTCGACCGCCAGGAAAACACACGCGCCATCGCCTCCATGCAGCAAGCCGTGCTCTCGGCTATCCGGCTGGACGATCAGGAGGTGTACGAGCTGGCCTATCTCGCGCTCGCACGCGTGAACTACGAACGCGGCTTTCTCGACGTGGCCCTCTTCTACTACAACAAGCTTCCGAGTACCTCCCCGCGTCGCGGTCGCGTGATCTTCGAGAGCGCGTGGACGCACTTCCTGCGCGAAGATTTCAATCGCTCACTTGGGCTGCTGCATGCCATGCACAGCCCCTATCTCGACCACTGGTTCTGGCCCGATCTCTTCGTCCTGGAAGCGGCGTCTTATCTGACGACGTGCAATCTGGATGATGCCTCTCGCGCCATCGAAATGTTCGACCGGACTGTCCCGGTGATTCATCGACCCCTGCGCGCCTTCCTGAACGAGACCGAAGACCCGGTGAGCTACTGGAATGCCATCGCGGAATGGCACGAGCGCGCAGGAACACCCGACCAGGTTGGTCTGCCGATCGAGGCCGTGCGAAGTGTGCTGAAGCGGCCGTCATTCCGGCAGGCGCTGCAGACAGTGCGCAACCTCGAAGCCGAACTCGAAGTGCTCCGTTCCGGCAGGGGTGCCCTGGGGGAGCTTGGAGAGTTCTTCGAGTCCGAGATCGAGGCCAACCTGACGAACCGGCGCATTGACGGGGGTCTCCAGGTGAGCGCGTATCTCTTCGCGTTCAGTGACGAGCTCAACGACTGGCAGGAGCGCGCACGAGAAGTCGAGATCGAGATCACGACCGCGCTGATCCAGCAGACCCGAGCCACGCGCGAGGGGCAGGTCGTCATGGGCGAAGGCGCCACGTCAGCATTCGTGCTCGCACGGGACTGGCAGACATGGCCGTTCGAAGGGGAATACTGGCTGGACGAGATCGGTAGTTACAGGGCGGACCTGATTCAGTTCAGGGACCGGGATACCGACACTTGCCTCCTGCCGATGGAGGAAGAATGAGCACGAGGTCGAGCAACATGAATCGTTCCCGCCCGTTCGCGATCGCCGCGATCGCCGTCTGCCTCATGCTGCCAGGGACTGCCGTCCTCGCGCAGGGCTACAACAACGAGGGGATGCCATACCGAGACTGCGATGCAGACTGGGAACCGCCGGAAGATCTCGGCTCCGGTCCGGTTCGGGGCGCTGATCTCACAGCGGCCGGCCTGACACGGGCAGAGGCTGAAGCGCTGCGTCGCCAGGAAGAGGACCTCCAGCAGGACCTGATTCGACAGTATCTGGAACTGCTCGATACGATGTCACCGCAGTCGGCCCGAAGGGCCGACATCACCTTCCGCCTTGCCGAGGCGACACGCGAGCTCGCACGCGTCATCTACCAGGCGGAGCGCGTTGTCTTCAACGAGTGCATGGACAACTGGTTCGCGTGCACAAGCGATGAAGTCTGCTACGAACCCCGCCCGGATCTGGCGACGCCAATTCGCTACTACCGTGAAATCGCGCGAAACCACCCCGACTACAATCGACTCGACGAAGTCTTCTTCCGTCTCGGCGAGAGCCAGATCGACAACGATCAGGCGGCTGATGGCGTACAGACCCTCACTCGTCTGGTGAACAACTACCCGCAGTCGATCTACCTCGCCGAAGCGTACAAGCTGATGGGGGATCACTTCTTCGACCAGGATCTGCTGATCGCTGCTCGGCAGAACTACGACAACGTGATGCAGTTCCCGAACAGCGATGTCTACCTCGATGCCATCTACATGCTGGGCTGGGTCGACATCAACGAAGGGGACTTCGAGGGCGCGCTCGCACAGTTCCAGCGGGTGGTGGGTACGATCGACCAGCGCAACGTGCGGCCGGACCTGCGTCGTCAGTCTCTGAACGACATGCTGCTGGCCTACGCGGAGGTGGACAGTGGCTGGCAGCGGGCAAGGGCATACTACGAGGAGGGTGAGGGCGAGGAGTTCATGCGACAGCAGCTCACGCGTCTCTCCGGCCGACTGGACGAACAGGGCAAGGACGAGGAGCGTGTGGAACTCCTCGCGTACTTCATCAACCGCTACCCGATGGACGATCGGAGGGTAACGTGGTCCGAGCAGTCCCTGGATTCGTACGAGAAGATCGGCGACTGGGAACGATACGAGGCAGCAGCGCGACGCTTCGTGGCCGACCTGCACGGGAGCGGGGAGTGGTTCCAGGCACATGCGGCCAACGAACGAACGGCCACGCGCGCCTCGGCGTTCACCGAGCGGACATTCCTGTTCCTCATCAACCGGAACTACATCGAGGCCGAGCGCCTGACCACCATGCCGCAACGGCAGTTCGAACTCTACAATCAGGTCGCGGCCGACTTCGCGGAATTCTTCCGACTCTTCCCCGAGAGCGAGGAGTTCTACGACCAGAGCTTCCAGTATGCGGAGCTGCTGTACTACAAGCTCGCCAATGGCGGTCAGTTCAGTGATGAGCTTCTGATCAGCAGGGAACAGTTCGACCAGTACCTGCGACGCGCGGGAGATCAGTACCGACGCGTTGTGGAAATGCGTCCCGACCCGGATGCCGAGCACACGCACGACGCCGCCATCGGCGCATTCCAGGTCTACGACGACTTCATGGTTCGTGAGGTTCCCGACATCGACGCACCCATTCCGCCGCCGCACGAGTTCACCTTCGGCGAGCGCCAGGAGCTCGGACCGGCGTCGCAGGATTATGTGGAAATTGTCGCGTGGTTCGCGAACATCTTCCCCGAGGACGAGATCATCCCCGCCGCCTCCTGGCGCGCGGCGTCGCTCTTCCTCCGTGCCAATCAGGTGGCCGAGGCCGCGGAGCGGTTCGAAACCATTATCGCCCACCATGCCAACCACCGACTTGCACAGACTGCGGCGCTCGCCGCATTCGTGTGCTACAACCACGTGGAGAATTGGGAGCGAATCGAGAGCGTCGCACGGATGATTCTCCAGAACTGCGCGGACCTTGGACGCAGCGATGAGGACTGCGAGCGCGATCGCTTCGAACAGGCCATTGCCTATGCCATGAATAACCAGGCCGAAGACCTGATGACGGCGGGCGAGCGGCTGGAACTGGAGGACCTGACCAACGAAGCGCAGGAGCAGTATCTCGCTGCCGCCGAGCTGCGGATTCGGCTCTTCGAGGAGTTCCCGGACTCGGAGTGGTCTCCGAACGCCCTGTTCAGCGCTGCAGCCACTTTCGAACAGGCCCGTCGGGTCGACACCGCGATTGGTCATTTCGAAGAGTACATCCGACGCTACTCTGACCACGAGAATGTGCCGGATGCGCGCTACGTCCTCGGCTTGATCTATGATTCTCAGGCTGAGTTCGACACCGCCGCGGGGTGGTTCGAGAGTCTGGATGACTATCCCGACTTCGGGGAGCGGAACGACGCGGTCTTCCGGGCTGCTCGGCTTCGTGAGGCACTCAGCGACTTCGACCGAGCGAACGAGCTGTACGTTCGGGTCAAGGAGCTGGAAGGCGATTCGGACGATACGCGGCAGATCTACTTCATCCGTGCAGACATGGAGAGGGATCGCGGGAATCTCGACGAGTCGTTCGCACGTCTGCAGGAGTTCCGCACGCGATTCGGCAGCGTCGAGCCGGTACTGTCGATGGTCGCGCTCGCTCGCCAGGCGGATATCCGGGAACGACAGGGACGAAGCGCGGACGCACTTGGATTGCACCGTGAGTTCTACAACGCGTTCGGTCCCGGTGTACCAGCGATCGACGACTCGGACCGTTTCACGGGATGGGCCACACCGCCCGGCGGAAACTTCGAGGATGATGATCGTGTGCGACTCGTGCCATTCGCCGCGCGCGCACGGTTCGCCATGGCCCAGGCAGGGTACGAGGCAGCACAGTCCTCGTCCCTCGCGTTCCGGCCGGGTCGCTGGCAGGAGCTTCGGGACAACATGGTTCGACGCGGTGAGCTGATGCAGGCCTCCCAGAACGAGTTCTTCGAGGTGACGAATATCGGCGACGCCTCGTGGGCGGTGGCATCCGCACTTCGGATCGGACAGCTCTACCATCAGTTCTATCGTGACATCTTCGCGCTGGATCCGCCCGACTTCGATGACTGCCTTGATCGTGGCTTTTCCTACGATCAGTGTGACCAGCTGGAAGACCAGTACAACGATGCGCTCTACGAGATCGGAGACCCGCTTCTCGGCAACGCCATGGAAGCCCTGGGGCAGGGCTTCATGCTGGCGCAGCGGGAGGGCATCTTTACCGAGTGGACCCAGGAACTGGTTGCGGAGATGAACAGCATCGACCGTACCGTCCGGGTAGGAGGCGAGGAGGGCGTTGTTGCAAACGCCACGAGCGATCCATTCATTGCCACGAATTACATCCTCGACCTCACGGAGAAGGAGCGTGCGTTCCGTGATTTCGTGGAGACTCCCCTCTTCGAAGTGCTCCCGGGCACGAACGACGGGTCCTCGCCTTCGGCTCCGACCGGCGGGGAAGGCACGGAGCGGGATGATGACGACTCGTACGACTCGCTGTCTCGAGCGGACTGAGGAGACGATATGCAACCAGTGAGGCATTCTGCCATGATGCAAAGACACGTTGTTCCGTTCCTCGTGGCTGCGGTCGCCAGTTCGCTCATCGCCTGCGGTGGCAGCCAGCGTGTGGTCGAGGAAGAGCCGGTCGATGAGGGCCCGATCTTCGAAGAGATCATCGGGGTCAACGCGGAGGCTCTGAGAGCCTTCAACGATGGGATTCGCGCTCTCCGTCGATCGCCGTCCGACTACGCCGCTGCACTGGGGCATTTCGAGCGGACCATTCAGCTCGACGAGAACTTCTGGGAAGCACTCGAGAACATCGGTCTCATCTACATGGATCTCGGTCGCTACGATGAGGCAATTCAGAGTTTCGAGCGGCAGCTCGCACTCATGGATGACCTCATCGAACGGGAGTGGCCGGTCGAAGCTCGCCCCGAACTTCATCTCTCCATTGGCAAGGCGCATGCACTCGCCGGGCGACCTGCTCAGGCGATTCAGGCGTTCGAGACGATACTGGCCGTGGACGAGAACAACATCGAGGCCCTGGGCAACCTGGCAGCCGTGCACGCCGAGAACGACGGACACGAGCAGGCGCGGCAGTATGCTCGGCGCCTCCTGCAGATGTCACAGAACGACGTGGGTGCGCTCATCGTTCTGGCGTCCATTGCAAAGCAGCAGGATGACACCCAGCTTGCGGTCTACCTGTGGGACAAAGCGCTTGACGAGATCGCCGTGCGCTCCGAACGGCTGCAGGATGAAGAGCAGTACGAGGAGCTCGACGAAGAACTCGCTGCGCGCGTCCGTGCCCGGAATGCCGAGCGCCTCGCGCGGCTGAATCAGCAGCTCTCCGATATTCAGAACGAACTGGGGCTTGTGGCCCACGAACGAGGCCAGCACGCACGCGCCGAGCGGCTCTTCCGCCGAGCGGTCGAGCACAACCGACAGAACATTGCTGCTAGGCTGAATCTGGCGACGGTGTACCTGGACTTCGCGAACTTCGAAGCGGCATGCGAGCAGTTTGCGGAGACACTTGCCCTTCGGCCACGCCAGCTCTCCGGACTGATCGGATTCGCGGCCTGCGCCTATGGTACCGGGGACATTGACGATGCCTACGCACGGTATCAGGTCGTGCTCGAAAACTTCCCGAACAATGCCCACGCGGCTCAACGGCTGGGCGACATTGCGTTTCAGGACCTGAACGAGCAGGAGGAAGCCCTGAGGTGGTACGAGCGGAACCTTGGTATCCGAGGGCTGTCCATGGATACGTGTGATCGGTCGGTGGACCGCGTGTGCGCAGCAGCGCTTTCGATTCGAGACATGATTCAGATGCAGCAGCAACAGCAGAACGAAGGATGATCTCCCGCGCTTGCGGCCGATGTCTTCACTGACTATGGTCTGAACCGAACTCTCGTTTTCTCCACGAGGAAGTCATGTACAGGAAAGCCATTGCAACGTTCGCGACGACCCTGGTCATCGTGGCCTCTGTCGGGACGGCCGCGTCGGCACAGGATGACGTGGACACCGCGTTCTTCGACTTCGACGACATGCTGATCGATGGCGATCTTCTGCGCCCCGACGGGATGCAAGCCTCCACGCGGCAGAGCGCGACATTCGAATCACTGCTCAATATCAGACGCTCGTTCCTTCCTGAGATTGGCGAGGCTGCGCAGGAAGAAGGACTGCGCTGAGCTCGCTGATGGCCTGGTGAACTGGCCCCCTTTCGGCCTGCCGCGGAGATGACCCGTCAAGGACCTTGGTCCTTGACGGTTTTCGTTTGGGAAGACGTCTGGGGCGCGCGGGAACCAATGGGACGGGATGGTGTCTCTACCATGGCCCGTGCTGTGCCAGCGCGCTGGACGATCCCGTTTCAGTCTGGCACAGTCACCGGGTCACACACCCCTTCGGCGTTCGGCCGTCAGGGGAGCGAATGAGGCCGGGAAGTTCAGCAGGTCCCGGTCGCTGGTTCTGGAAGCCCCATCGTCGGAGCGGCGCGAAATGCGAATCGAATGCCATAGTTGCGGAGCCAAGTATCAAGTCGCCGATGAGAAGGTCATCGGAAAGATCTTCAAGGTTCGCTGCAAGAAGTGCGGCGCAATGATCTCCGTGGACGGGACGAACCTCGGAGTGGACGAGGCAGAAGAAGCGACTCGGGTGTACGACATGAATCAGGCCGGCGCCCAGGCGGAAGGTGGCACTGGCGAGGCAGAGGCAGGCATCTGGTATGTGGTGATCGAGGGCGAGCAGAAGGGACCGTTCACCGAGGCGGAGGTAGAGGAGCGCGTGTCCCTGGGGGGATTGGACGCGGATTCGTTTGTCTGGTGCGACGGCATGGGCGACTGGGAGCGCCTCGCGGACAACGATACCTTTGGTCACCTGTTCGAGGGAACGGCGGTTGCGCCGTCGGCAGCGCCGCTTGGCGGAGCTGCCGCGGGAGTCGGGCAGGTAGAGGCCTTCCCCTCCGGTGGTTACGGCGCTGTGTCCGGTGGTGGGGCGTTCAGTGCTGCCGCGGGCTCGGCGAGGGCCGGTGGAGATGATATCTTCTCCCGTGCTTCGAGTTCGTCCGACAATTCTGGTCGGGGTGATGACGGGATGGTGGGTGCACGGAGCGAGAATTCCGTGCTCTTTAGCCTGGACAGTCTGACGGACGTACGAGGTGGAGGCGGAACGCCGAAGACTGAGGTTCCGCGGACAGAGGAATCAGGTCTGATCAACCTCGAGGCGCTCATCTCGACGCGGAATCAGCAGGCAGGTTCGACGACGGAGGATGATGCCGGCGTTGGAACACCCGCTGCAGCAGCATCCATTCCGATGGGTGCTGCCCCGTCTCTTCCGCGACCGGCGGAACGCTCGAAAACCGCCATGATCATCGTCAGCATTGCCGCAATACTTGTGGTTGCGCTGCTCGCCGTGATCCTCGTTCTGCTGCTGCGCGGAGATGACCCCGCTCCCGCTGTCGCGGAAGCACCGACTCCGGCAACGGCGGCCGAGGCCGCTGGTGAGGCTGGAGCACCGGAGGCAGCCGCAGCCGTCGACCCCTCGGAAGACGAGGGCAATGAGCAGCAGGACGCGGACGACGGGGATGAAGAGCGCGTCGTTGAGCTTGAGGAAGAGGAAGGCGAAGAGGCAGCAGATGAGGCGCTCGAGGAGGAGGTGGCCGCGGCCCAGCGCGAGGCGTCCGCATCTGCGCAGCCCAGCCGGACTGGCACGACCACCTCGAGCCGCACGGAGCCCGAGCCAGCCCGGACGGCGCGTCGAGAGGAACCCTCCCGCTCAGCGTCGCGGACCGCGCCGGCCGAGGAAGAGACCAGGTCTGCGCGACGCGGTGGCGGAGACTCCTCGGTGGACAACATTCTGGCTCGTGTGCGAGGCGGAGAGGAAGAGCAGGCGCCCGCGCAGCGTCAGCCCCGACAGCAGGCAGCCGCAAGCTCCGGAACCCCGGAGCGGCTGTCTCCGAATGACGTCCGGAACACCGTGCGCCGATACAATGCGAGAATTGCACGCTGCAAGGCGGATGACTCCGAAGCGGGACGGTACGCGGGCCGATGGGTGATTCAACCCTCCGGCTCCGTCACGAATGCAGCGATCAATCGTGACAATGCCACAGGCCGATGCATCCTTGGCGTCATTCGGGACTTCTCCTTCCCCAGGTTCTCCGGCGATCCGATTCCGGTGAACAACTTCCCGTTCAACATCGAGTAGCCGCCGACGGTCCTCCCCACTCCAGCAGCGGGAATGGCGGGGACGGGGCGACATCGTTCGTCCTTCCGGACAGGCGCACGGTCAGCAGCCTGCATGAGGAGCGCGTTCCGCGTTGGAGTGTCAGGCCCCAGCAGGTCAGTGGCGAAGCCCCTGCCTGGGAGTTCGGAGGTCTCGCAATCGCAAGAATTCGCGGACGCTTCTCGGTCTGAGCGGGTGCAGTAGCCTACGTTCGGGCAGGTCGATCACAGCCGAGGCCTGGGCGGGGCCTGTACCCAGGAGCTTTCCGGGAGTGAGAAGCGTGCCGCTCAATAGGCAACGCGCTCATCGGAAGTCGTTTCTCGTACGGTCGGTGAGTCGCTTGTGGAAGTGGGCGACACGGCGGCAATCAGGACAACGTGAACCAAAGCCCGTCGCAAAGGAGCACGCCTGACGGACAGAGTACCGCTCGGTCAAGCGGATTGCGTCAGCAAGGTTACCGAGAAATGGAGTAGCGCATCTCGACGAATTGGCGTCGACGGTCTGCCTCTCGCGAGCCGAGCATCACCACCGTGCCGATCCGCCCTGCCTGCTGGCTGACGAGACCCGTTGCAGGATCGATCAGCATGAATCCCTCTCCACGTCCGTGGCCAAGAGCTGACTGTCGGGTGCGCTGCGAATCAAGAAGCGTCAGATCGGCCTCCAGTTCGAGGGTCCACTCCACGTCAACGAGGACATGCTCGCGGCCCTCCAGCATGGCGAATCCTGCTACGGTCAGCAGTGCAGTCATCCGCCCCTGTGCAGACGGGTCGCCCTGAACGAAGGACATGGAGCGTGAGACGTTCCAGGAGTCTCCGATCTGCAGGGGCTCGGAAGGCAGTTCGGGGAGTTGAAATGCAAGCACATCCGAGACCAGTTCGCGCACACTGAACGGTCCGGCGCCGCTGTCAATCGCGGCTTCGTGTTCCAGTCGAGCGCCCGACCTGTCGAGGGTCTCGACGATTCGCGCGCCATCGAGACTGGAGATGAAGCTTCTCAGGTCATCGGGACGAATGGTCGTTCCGGGATTGCGAACGGTGGGCGTTCCGAGAGTCCTCACGAGGCTCGTGTCGCCTTCCTCCACGGCCTGGACCTGAAGTCGAACAGGAACCTGAATGGTCAGGGCCGGCGCGGCAGGGGACATCGAGCCCAGTGTTTCCACGGTCTGTGCGATACGCAGTGTGTGCTGGCTGGTCAGTCCGCGCCGCAACTGGAGCTGAAACTCCAGATTGCCCTGTCTGTCCGTGTCGACCCGGTCGGGACGTGATGGAAAGTCCTGAGCCCAGGTCATCGTGGAGCAGGAGAGAAGAATCACCAGAATCGGGATGATGAGATTGGCTTTTCGGGACATGAAGCCTCGTTCCGGTCACGTGAGCATTGTGCGGGGCCGGTGTCTGTGTTCACACCTTGTGCCGGGTCTGTGGCTGGGCGACGGCGCGATCGCGGGACACCGGAGACTGACGAGGAGATGCATAGCATGCAATCGTTCGCCACGAAAAGCGCGTTCACTTGCACGATGGCATTGCTGTTCGGCCTTTACGGAACGGTTCGGCAGGAGTTGTCGGCGGGAACCCTGCCTCTTGTTGTGGACGAGACCACACCGGGACACGAGCAGGTGGCATGGTGGACCGAACCCGGTGGTGCCGCGGCCGGGGCGCTTGACCCGTTTCTCTTCGACTGGGCGGGGCAGCAGGGGGATGGGCGGTGCCGTCCCGATCGGAACCCTGGGGAGCCGAATCTGAGCCGCGTCCTGAGGCAGGCCGACATCTCCGTCAACAATGCACGAAGCATGGCAAGTGTTCTGGGTTGTTCCCGGGTGCTGATGGGGCGACTGGAGCCGGTGGACGGGCTCGTGGCCGTGCCGTGGCTCGGTCTCCACCGAGTTGGGATGCGGCTTCGTGCACGGGTGGTGGATGTCGACCGGGGCAGTGTCGTTTACCAGTTCGAACGCCAGGCTGTTGCGATGGCGGCGGAGCCGCTGGGCGCTCGTGAGCGCGCCCTCGAGCTTCTGTCCCGTGACCTCGTGCGCACGCTGGAAGACCTTCACGTGGAGCAGGCGCGGTTCACAGAGGTTCTGGAACCGGGGATGGTCGTCGTTCTGTCAGGTGGCGATGCCGAAGGATACGTGACGCTCCTTTCCCGACTTGCAGAGGGTTTCGGTGGGGCGACTGCCGTGCAGGAGGTCTGGGCAACGGAAGGTCGCCTGGGGGTGCGAGTCGGTCGTAGCGCAGACGTCACTTTGGATGACTTTCTGAGCGCTCTGGAGACAATGGACGGGGAGCCGCTTGGTCGTTCCCGAATCGAGCGTGTACAGCGCGACGGCGATACCGTGTTCGTGGTTGTCGGTCGTTCCGGTGCGGAGTGACGAGGATGACGGTTGCGCCAGACGTCAGCGACGACGCCGCGAATGGTCGGCAGGAGCCCGAGCCTGGTAAGCTCGGTTCCCGAGGAGAGGTCGAGCACAGATGGTGGCGTTTCCGCCACCATGAGCAGTACCTCTACTGGCTGGCGAAGCTTCTGCTTCTCATCATCGTGGGCGCGGGAGTCTGGTGGGTCTTCCTGCGCCTGGGAGGCGTGCTGCTCCCTCTCTTCGTCGGTCTTCTCGTGGCCTACCTTCTGCACCCGCTGACCCTGCGGATGGTTGCATTCGGCCTGCCGCGCGGGGCTGCGATCGCGATCATCGGAACGAGTTTCCTTGGTGCGCTGGTGGGGTTGCTTCTGCTCGTCGTTCCCACACTCACAGATGAGGTCGGACGAGTCGTTCAGCGGTTGCCTGAGTGGCTGGATGACCGGGTCCAGTGGCTGGTCGGATTGGCCGAGGAGCGATTCGCAATCGACGCAGAGCGAGTGGATGAGCTCCTGCGCCAGCTCGGCGAAGAAGCGCAAGGCGTGGTTCTCGGGCTCCTCGACGGTGCGAGGGAGGGGGCTTCCTCGCTCATCAATCTGATCCTGATCCCGATATTCTCGTTCTACTTTCTCGTGGACTTCGAGCGGACGATCCGGCGCCCGCTGCTTCTCGTCCCGGAGCGGTTCCACGCCCGAATCATCGAGCGCGCAGTCAGGATGGACACGATCGTGGGAAACTGGATCCGAGGACAGTTCAAGGTCGCATCCATCCTCGCTGTTGTCTTCGCCGTGGGGTTGTGGCTCATGGATGTGAAACTGGGAATCGTGCTTGGAATCGTTGCGGGCTTGCTCAACGTCATTCCCTTCGTTGGTTCGGCGACCGGGGTGATTCTTGCCTTGCTCATGGTGTTGCTGGAAGGGTCCGGGTTCACGCGGCTGTTGCTCGTCGCAGGCTTCTTCGCGGTCGTCCAGGCTGTGGAGTCCTACTGGCTGACTCCCCGAATCGTCGGTCAGGCTCTAGGCTTCGGTCCAATGACCATCATCGTTGCGATTCTGGCTGGTGGAGCCCTCTTCGGCTTCCTCGGCGTTTTGCTGGCCGTACCCGCGACCGCCGCCGGTACGGTCCTCGCGCGTGACATGCTCGACTGGTACCAGCAGACCGCATTCTGGCGTGGCTGCAACGGCGAGGGCACCCGCACGGGGCAGAGCGCGTCTGCCGTGGCAGACGGGGCGAACGGGAAGGGAGGCGCGGCTGGTGCTGACGCGCTCCAGGAAGCTGAGCAGCAGACGGCGGGCACGCTCGAGACCGGGGGCGATGCGCAGGAGGCGAGCGATTCCGGTGAGAACCAAGCTCCCCAGTCGCAGGATCGGGAGTGCGAAGGGTCGGGCGACGAAGGTGGCAATGGCGGCTGATCTTCCCTGCCTGTGGCGGATACCGGGTGAACGTGAGCTGGAAGCCGAGCAGAAGAGCAGCCACCCGTACCTGCGATGCCCCGGGTGGGCGCTGGCCGGTATTTCCACACTGCTGGCACTCGGTTGTGCGTTGCAGGGCTGTGACTCCCCGAGTCAGTTGAGGACTGAGGAGCAACGTCTGCCCTCATCCCGGTCTGGGGCGGACCCGCTTCTGGATCCGGAACGTTGTGGAGTGGCTCTCGGGCTGGACTTCGTGCAGCCCGGCGGCGCGTATGACTCCTTTCTGTGGGAGATTGCACGTCATGGTGGGCGTGCCGTTCTCCTCGTGCAGCGGCTGCAGCAGCCTCGAGTGGACTCCAACGCGCCCGGCCCGGTGTCCGGAGTAACAGCCCCGGTCGAGGAGGTGATGATGACCGCCCGACGTGCGCAGCGCCTTGGCCTCACCGTGGGCATCATGCCGATCGTCACGTTGGAGCAACTCGCTCCGGGGCAATGGCGAGGCACGCTTCAACCCCCTGACGTGCAGGCCTGGTTCGAGACGTATTCTTCCATCGTTGTGGGCCTCGCTACGCAGGCGGAAGCCGTTGGGGTAGAACTGCTGGTGGTGGGGTCGGAGTTGGGAAGCCTCGAGTACCGCGGTGATCTCTGGCGCCAGCTGGAGTCGAGAGTCAGGCGAGTGTTCTCCGGAACCGTCACCTATTCGATGAACTGGGACCGGATCGGCCCGGACTCGCACCAGGAGGTGTTCGACGTTGTCGGCATCTCAGGTTACTTCGAGGTGGACGAGCAGGAGGCGACCGTCAATGGCTGGAGGCAACGCTGGGAACACATCGGGCAAGAGCTGGAAGAAGTCTCGCAGGAAGCGGGTGCTCCCGTAGTGCTGGTCGAGTACGGGTACAGGAGCCATCCGGATGCATGGCGTCGGCCATGGGACCATGGGTCTGCCGAGCCGGTCGACCTGGCTGCACAGGCCCAGCTGCTGGCTGTGGCGTTGAGTGCAATGGAGCGCCTCGAGGTTGTCTCGTCGGCCTATCTGTGGAACTGGTTCGGACACGGGGGCAGGGATGACGCATCCTTTTCGCCCCGGAACAAGCCGGCGGCATGGGTGCTGGCGGAGCACTGTCGAACCAAAGACGGGTGAGTCGCAATGCGAGCGGAAGTCGTTCACAAGATTCCGAAGCTGGAGGTGTTGCGCCGTACCGACTCGGAGCAGGTGGACCTGCTGCGCCACCGAGACAGACCGGCGTGGGAGCGCCTGCATGACGCAGCGGAACGCCATGATGCGTCCGTACGTGCGGTGATGGAAGCGCTCGCACGTGCGGGTATCCCATCCACTTGCGTCGGGCGTGACGCGTTCAGGGGGCCGCGGGCGGATACCGATCTCGTCATTGCCGTCGGCGGCGATGGAACCGTGCTCGATGTGTCGCACCACCTTCGGACCACCCCGATGCTCGGTGTGAACTCGGATCCCGCCACCTCGGTCGGCTACTTCTGTGCCTGTAGCAGTCAGGAGTTCGAAGTGACGCTGGAGCATCTGGTGCTCGGAGTGATCTCGAGGATGCGGCTCTGCAGGATCGCAATCCAGCACAACGGAACGGCCTTCGAGTACCCCTGCCTGAACGACATTCTGTTGACCAGCGCGAACCCGGCGATGATGAGCCGTTACACGCTGGCGGCTGGCAGTCGGAGCGAACAGCAGGCATCGAGCGGCATCTGGATCAGTACACCGGCGGGCTCGACGGCTGGAATTCGCTCCGCAGGCGGGAGTGTCCTCCCTCTGGAAGGTGACCTCATCCAGTACCTCGTGCGTGAACCCTATGTCGGGAAGCTGGTCCGCTATGAACTTCTGCGTGGCGTTCGTCATCTGCACGAGGGACTCGAGGTGCAGAGTCTGATGCAGAATGGACAGGTCTTCATTGATGGTCCGTATATCACCTTCCCCTTTCGTCTCGGTGATACCCTGACCCTTCGCGAGGGTGTACCGCTGACCATCCTCGGCATGGACCCCGCACTGCGGGAACGCTGACCGGTCAGGAACACTGACTGGAGGGGCCGACCCCTTGAGCGGATGCTCCATCGTCCCTCGAGTTCTTGACCATCGAATCGCAGGGCGTAGCCTGCAGCAGGTTGCACCGAATCACCGCAGGGTGCGGTGAGGTGGCGTGCATCGCCTCAAGGTCCCGTACCCATGTCTCGTTCACGACGGTCACAGCCGAGCTCAGGGGCGACTCTGCGTGTGATTGTCCTCCTCGGGATGTTCGCCAGCGTATTCGTGATGGGGGTTCTGGTCGGTCAGCACTTGTTGCCGAGAACCGTATCCGACGGTTTCCATGCGGGCTCCCTTGAAGACGCGGAGGAGAGCGAAGAGATTCTGGCGCCCCGAGCCGAGCGTACGTTGACCTTCTATGATTCACTGGGTGCGGGGGAGGGGAGGGCACCGAGCCCTCCGAATGACCGGGCGGCAGTGACGGGGGAGGAGCCCGCTCTCGATGCGAACTCTCCGGAAACGCGAACCCTGGAGCGGCGTCCGGAAGAGGACCCGCGTGCGCGGACAGGGCCGGCTTCCCCACCGACGGAAACGTCGGATCCGCGGGTGCTCGCCAGAGTTCCCGTGGAGAGCACAGGGGAGGCACGACCTGCCGATAGAGAGGCGGGAGGGGGCGAACGGTCCGTCCAGCGGGATCCGGGACGGAGTCTTGTCAGGCGTGATGTTTCCGATGGTTCTGTGCCTGCAGTGCCTGTGGTTGGCGAGGTGCCTGAGGGCAGTGACGGCTCGGGCGACCGTGAACGGAACGATGCAAGTGCAGGTGCGCCGACGGCGGATGGGAATGCACGCTCGGCCGTGGACGGAGCGAACGCGCGTGTGGTTCGTCGCGCTCCTGCGGTGAGCGCAGGTGCACTCGATGGCGAGGTCGCCAGCGCACCGTCCCTTGAGGAGGCACGTCAGCTTCAGCGGATTCTGGAGAGCGAAGGGCTCTCCGTGGCCCTCATCACCGTGGACGACCCGGAACTCGGACGTCGCGTGGCACTGCTGCTGCGTGGAGGCTCCGAGGATGACCGCACGCGCGCGAGGTCAGTTCTGGCCAGTCGAAGAGAGTAGAAAACGAGACCGCCGCGGGTCGTCGTTGCGCTCTCGCTTCAGGGACCGCTCTGCTCTCGGCCGACGATCTGAAGGATCTCGCGTTCGTCAATGACCCCGTCGCCTGTCCTGTCGTATCCGATGCGCACAAGCTGACCGTCGTTGAAGAAGTGCCAGCGATTCACCCGTCCGTCCCCGAGATCGGCAAACTCGATCCGGGAGAGTTCGTCGCCCGCATAGAATCGCGTTTCGTCCACGATACCGTTCCCGTTGTGGTCGATCTCGCGACGCACGACACGGTTGTTTTCGAAGTAGCTCACCACGGAGCGCGATCCGACCCGCCGGCTGTCGGCCTCCTCGCGGCGTAGCTCCTGGTCAGGGCCGTAGAAGCGAACGAGATCGACCCTTCCGTCATGATTCAGGTCGTATTCGGCTCGCACGAGGCGGGTCTGCCGCACCTCGAACAGTCGCATCCCCGACAGATCTTCGATACGCTGACCGTCGTCGTCGAGAACGGCGTAGTACTTGAAGACATCGGGTATCCCGTCGAAGTCGGTGTCGTAGCGGCGCATCAGCAGATGGTCCTCGGTGAAGAAGTCTCGAAAAACTTCGGGACGTTCGATTTCACCCTGTCCTGCCTGACGGGAACCGCACGCGGTCGCGACGGGCAGCGCGAGAGCCGTGATCAGGATGGAGGCGATGGAGATGCGCATGGAGCTACTCGTGATGTTCGCGGGGACGCCGGAACGGCCTTCCCGAGGTCTAGCGACAGTGCGCTGGGGCGACAAGCGCCGGAGCTGTCGTTCTTAGTCGTTCCGCGACGAGATGGTGCCATTGACACGTTGCGGCGTCCAGCGTAGCTTCCCGCGGCCCTGACGCCACACTTCGAGACAGCGTCGGTCCCCGGTGCTGCCGGGAGGGCGCACGGCCGGAGATGGCCTCTTCCCGGAGCGCGTCGCGATGTCGCGAGAGCTAGTTCGTAACTTCAGCATTATCGCGCATATCGATCATGGCAAGTCCACCCTCGCCGATCGCCTGCTCGAGTCGACGCAGACGTTGAGCGAGCGAGAGCGCCGAGACCAGTTTCTCGACAATCTGGACCTCGAACGAGAGCGCGGAATCACGATCAAGGCGCAGAGCGTGCGTCTGACGTACCGGGCACGTGATGGTCGGACATATCGATTGAACCTGATCGACACCCCTGGACACGTGGACTTCAACTACGAAGTCAGCCGGAGTCTCGCAGCGTGCGAGGGCGCGATTCTGGTCGTGGATGCAGCTCAGGGGGTGGAGGCGCAGACGCTCGCGAATGTCTACCTTGCGCTCGAAAGTGACCTCGAGATCGTTCCGGTACTGAACAAGATCGACCTGCCGGCAGCGGATCCGGAGCGGGTGCGCGAGGAGATCGAGGAGATCATCGGCATCGACGCGTCCGAGGCGGTGGCTTGTTCGGCCAAGGACGGCATTGGCATCGAAGATGTTCTGGAAGCGGTCGTCCGGCGGATTCCCCCTCCTGAAGGGGATGCGGACGCACCGCTGCAGGTCCTGGTGTTCGACTCGTGGTTCGATTCCTATCGGGGAGTGATTACCTTGGTGCGCGTTGTGCAAGGGCGCGTGAGCAAGGGCGACAGACTGCTCTTCATGGCAACGCAAGCTCGAACCGAGTGTGCGGAGGTTGGGGTTTTCGCTCCGTTCGCGCTTCCGGTCGAAGAGCTGGAAGCTGGTGATGTCGGGTTTCTGGTGACGGGCATCAAGGAGGTGCGCCTGACCAAGATAGGCGACACCATCACGCATGCGGACCGTCCCGCACGAGGGCCGCTGCAGGGGTTCGTCGACGTCAAGCCGAACGTGTACTGCGGAATCTTTCCGATCGATGCAGCGGACTACGATGACCTTCGGGATGCCCTGGAGAAGTTGCGCCTCAACGACTCCGCATTCTCGTTCGAACCGGAGACCTCCCAGGCGCTCGGGTTCGGTTTTCGTTGCGGATTTCTGGGCCTCCTGCACATGGAAATCATTCAGGAGCGACTCGAGCGTGAGTATGACCTTGCGCTGATTTCCACGGCACCCACGGTCATCTACGAGGTGACAACCAAGGACGATGAGGAGTTGCTCGTGGAGAATCCGAGCAAGCTTCCCGAGGTGTCGAGCATCGAGAGTTTCCGGGAACCATGGGTGAAGGCAACCGTCCATGTCCCACCGGAGCACGTGGGTGTGGTCATCGCCCTGTGCGAGGAGCGCCGCGGTCGGCAGACCGATCTTCGTTATCTCGGAACAAGCCGAATCCAGCTCACGTACGAGTTGCCCATGGCCGAGATCGTCTTCGACTTCTTCGACCGACTGAAGTCGGTGTCGCGGGGATACGCATCCTTCGACTATGAGCCTGTTGGATATCGCGAAGGTTCAATGGTGAAGCTCGACATTCTCGTGAACGGGGAGAAGGTCGACGCGCTCAGTATGATCGTTCATCGCTCGACGTCCCAGCAGCGAGGGCGTCAGCTTGCGGAGAAGCTCAAGGAATTGATTCCCCGCCAGCAGTTCGAAGTCGCGATACAAGCCGCCATCGGTACGAAGGTGATCGCACGGGAGACCGTTCGGGCATTCCGGAAGAACGTGACGGCGAAGTGCTACGGCGGCGACATCAGTCGCAAGCGAAAGCTCCTGGAGAAGCAGAAGGAAGGCAAGAAGCGGATGAAGCAGGTCGGCAATGTCGAGATACCGCAGGAAGCTTTCCTCGCGGTTCTCAAGGTCGAATAGCGGGCAATGGGTGAAGGGAAGTCCACGCTGGACCGTGCGTCGCGCAGGGATGCCTCCCGGTTGCTCAGGCACTCCGCGACGCTCGTTCGACGGGCTGGGAAGCGTCTTCCGTCCGCACGCATGGAAGTCGTCGAGCAGGCGCGATCGCGTGTAGTGAATGCCCTCGACGGAGGGGATTCGGAGAGGCTGGAGCTTGCGCTTCGCGAGCTGGACGCGCTCTGTTCCTCGGACCTGTCCCGGTTCGAAAAGAGCAAGGGCAGAGAGATGCTCGAGTCCATTGGAATTGCGCTTCTGCTGGCGTTGATTCTGAGGGCCTTCGTGATCGAGGCATTCCAGATTCCGTCCGGATCGATGGAGCCGACGCTCCTGCCTGGTGATCGGCTGTTCGTGTCCAAGTTTTCGTACGGTGTCCGGCTCCCGCTGACGCGATCGTGGCCACTGAGGTGGGGCGAGCTCAGGCGAGGGGACGTCGTGGTCTTCATGTTTCCGGTCGACGAGGTCCGAACGCAGGTGAAGCTCGGCCAGATCGGCATGCGGGTGGAGCAGTATCGTCGGACGCACGGCGCGCTACCGTCCGAGCTTGGCGCACTGGTCGAGCCGGGACAGCTCTATGCGGTCCCCTCCGAGATGCTCACGGACGCCTGGGGAACTCCGTTCGGGTGGGAACCCGAGGCGGCTGAGGGACAGCGGCTGCTCAGCGCCGGTCCCGACAGGGTCTTCGGAACTACCGACGACATCGACTTCGCCAACTCGGCATTCCAGAACGGTAACTTCGCCTGTGTTGATCCGGAGAGCCTCGATCGCAGCAAGGACTACATCAAGCGCGTTATCGCACTACCGGGGGATCGTGTGCGCATGCAGAATGGCCAGTTTCTTCTCAACGACGAACCGATCGAACGACGGGACGTCGGACCGATCGTGGGGCTGACTCGACCAGGTGGACCGCGCTACGTGGCCGAGGAACACTTGCCCGACGGCAGAGGGTGGTCGATCTGGCACGCAGGGCTGGGGCTGGACTTTCCGGAGACCGTGATTCGGGAAGGCCACTTCCTTGCGGTGGGAGACAATCGCGACCACAGCTCCGACAGCCGCTGCTGGGGTCAGGTTCCCATGGACAATCTCAAGGGGAGGGCGTTGTTCCTCTTCTTCAGCTCGGGACACGGAGATGGCGTTCGGTGGCGGCGCATCTTCAATGCTGTGCGGTGACGCACGGCGAACGGAGGAGAAATGGTGATGAACGAGCGAAGAAGAGCGCTGCTCTTGCTGGAGGACGCGACCACGTTCCCCGGACTTGCCTTCGGGCACGTCGGAGAGCGCTCCGGGGAGGCGGTCTTCAACACATCGATGACCGGCTACCAGGAGATTCTCAGTGATCCCAGCTACCGCGGCCAGTTGGTGACGTTGACGTCCGTTCACGTGGGAAACTACGGCATCAACGCGAACGACATGGAGAGTGACCGAGTGCAGGTGGCCGGTCTCGTGGTTCGCTCCGCATCGCGCCGAGCGTCGAACTTCCGCGCGACCCGTACACTCGAGGCGTGGTTGTGCGAACATGAGATCCCCGGCATCATGGGCGTGGACACTCGCGCAGTGACCCGCCATCTCCGCGACCGTGGGGCCATGATGGGCATGATTGTCCCGGATGCGGCGCCGGACGACATCCACGCGGCGCTCGAACGCCTGAAGAACGTGCCGCGCTATGAAGAACGGGACTACGTGGCCGAGTGCAGCGTTCCTGCACCCAGGAGAGTGCTGCTCGAGGAAACAGCGGATCCGTATGTGCCGCTGCGGGTCACGCTGGTGGGTGAGGAGACCCCCTGGCCGGAACGGCTCCTTGAGCTGCCTGAGGTCGGCGTGCTGGACTTCGGAGTCAAGTACAGCATTCTGCGGCTTCTCGCTGAGTCCGGGTTCAGGGTAACCGTCTTCCCGCACGATACTGCGCCAGAGACACTGCTCGCACGAGAACTGTCGGGTCTCCTGCTCTCCAATGGCCCGGGTGACCCGGGCCGGCTGGGTGGAGCGGTGGAGCGTGTGCGGTCCCTTGTCGGCAAGGTCCCCATTTTCGGCATCTGTCTGGGCCACCAGATCCTTGCGCAGGCGGTGGGGGGACGAACGTTCAAGCTGAAGTTCGGTCACCGTGGTCCGAATCAGCCGGTGCGCGTCGAGGCTACCGGTCGGGTTCAGATCACGAGCCAGAACCACGGGTACACAGTCGAACTGGGAGAGACGGCCCAGATCAACGAGCGAGTCGAGCCGGTGGAGGTCACCCACGTCAACCTGAACGACCGCACGGTCGAGGGCTTTGCACTGCCGACGTTGCGTGCGTTCGGTCTGCAGCATCACCCGGAAGCGGGGCCCGGTCCCCACGACGCATCGGAGGCCTTCCTCGATTTCCGAAAGGTTGTCATGGCCTCCCGTGTGCTGTGATGAAGTGCCGGGCGGAAAGCAGGGGGGACCTTCCGGTCGCTCTGGTGCAACTGAACAGTACGCCCGATGTGGAGCGCAATCTTGCCTGCATAGGCGAATACGTGGCGGAGGCGGCGGCGCTCGGCTGCAGGCTCGTGGCGCTGCCCGAGAACGCCACCGTGCTGTGCTCGGAGAAGGACAAGTGGAAGTTCGAGGAGTCACTGGATGGCCGGCAGGTCAGTACCGTGCGCGAACTGGCTGTGCGTCATGGCGTTCATGTGCTGCTCGGAGGCTTTCCGGAGACCAATGAGAACGGAAAGCCCTACAACACGCAGGTCCTGACTGGACCGAGCGGAGATATCCGTGCGGTCTATCGAAAGATCCATCTCTTTGACGTGGCGGTCGCCGCGGATACCAGTCATCGCGAGAGCGATACGACCTGTGCGGGCCCGGCCGCCGCTGTCGTGGCTGAGGTGGAGGGATGGCGCATCGGACTCTCCACCTGCTACGATCTCCGGTTTCCGGAGCTGTTCAGGTGTCTGGTGGACAAGGGAGCCGAGGTGTTCAGCGTCCCCGCAGCCTTCACCATGAGAACCGGTGCTGCGCACTGGCATGTGCTCAACCGCGCTCGCGCGGTGGAGAACCATTCGTGGGTGATCGCACCGGCACAGGTCGGCATCGCCTACGGGAGACGCGAGTCCTTCGGCCACTCGCTGGTGGTCGACCCGTGGGGAGTGGTCGTGGCGGACCGGGGAAGAGAACGCGGCATGCTCGTGACGCGTCTGGAATCGGGCATGGCCGCGAACGTGCGCCAGTCGCTGCCCTGTCTGTCCCATCGCCGGTTCGGCGTGGTGCCTCTGGACGTGTCCCCGGAGTGAAGCAGGTGCATCGTCCGGGCGTTCGCGAGTGCAGTGATCAAATCGAGTGAGCCCTTGCGGTCGGGCACATCCTCACGACGGAAAAGTGCGCTGACCCGTTCTCGTCGGGGTTGCATTGCCAGTCGGCATGGGCTAGCAACCCGCGCGGTGAGTGCGCGCACCGTGGATTCGAGCGGGTCCACGGCCTGCCTCTTCTCGACTGTCGACTGCCTCGGCACCGTGCGCGCTCCTGCCCAGACTTCCGGTCCGCATTACGCGGTGGAACTGGCGCTAGCCGGGGCCGCCGCATTTCTTTTTCCGAGTGCACGAGTCGCATGAGCAGCCCTTCCCCCTCCGATACACTCGCCGAGAAGGTCGAGCACCTGGTTGCCCAGGTGGCGGACTCGCTCGGGCTGGAGGTGTACGACCTGGAGGTTCAGCCTCAGGGGCGAATCGTGGTGATGCTCGAGCGACCCGGGGCTGCGGAGCCCGGTACGGGGGTGACCGTGGGCGAGCTGGGACGAGCGAATCGCGAAATCAACGGTCGACTCGAAGTCTCGGGTGTCATTCCGTTCGACTGGGAACTCGAGGTGGGCAGTCCTGGTGTGGAGCGGGCCCTTCGTCGGCCAGAGCACTGGCAAGGTCAGGTGGGTGCGCGGGTCCGAGTGGTGATGATGGCGTCGGTGAGCGGAGATCAGGTTGTCGAGGGAACCATCGTGGAGTGCGATGAGGAAACGGCGAACGTGCGAACGGATTCGGGGGGCGTTGTGCATGTGCCCCTTGCGCAGGTTCGCCGCGCACGAACGGTGTTCGAGATAGTGAAGGGAAGAAAGCGTCCAGTGTCCCGCAAGGGCAAGGGCGGAAAGGGTTGAGGTGCCCGAACGGGGCGACCATCCACAGGAGCGTGTGATGAATCTGAATGCGGTGCTTGAGCAGGTGGGGCGCGATCGTGGTCTCGATCGGACGGTCCTCGTCGAGACACTCGAAACTGCACTGAAGACGGCCGCGAAACGGGTCTTCGGCGAACAGCGCGACATCGAGGCCCAGTTCAACGATGAGATCGGAGAAATCGAGCTCTTCCTCATCATCACGGTGGCGGAGGACGTGGAGAACCGGCATCGTGAGATCTCGCTCGAGGAAGCCCGGGAGTATATCGATCCCAACGCGGAGGCCGGCGACGAGCTGCTCTTTCAGATCTTCTATCGGGATGAGGACCTGGACAAGGCGAAGGAGCAGGATCGACGCTATGGAAAGCTGCTGGACCTGGAGAGTGCACGCCGGACGTTCGGACGAATCGCTGCGCAGACTGCCAAGCAAGTGATTATTCAGAGGATCCGAGAGGCTGAGCGCGAGAATATCTACGAGGAGTACAAGGATCGAAAGAACGAACTGATTACCGGTATCGTCCGTCGATTCGAGCGAGGCAGCATCATTGTCGACCTTGGTCGAACAGATGCGATTCTGCCCGGGAGCGAACAGACCCGTCGCGAGTCGTACCGGCCGGGGGACAGGATTCAGGGGTTCGTGAAGGATGTGGTGCGTGGAGGCTCACGGGACATTCCCATCGTACTCAGCCGCACCGATCCGGGCCTGGTGATCAAGTTGTTCGAGCAGGAGGTGCCGGAGATCTACGAGGGCATCGTCAAGATCGTGGCCGTTGCGCGGGAGCCGGGCATTCGATCGAAGGTCGCGGTGTACAGCACGGACTCCGACGTCGATGCGGTGGGAGCATGCGTCGGCATGAGGGGGAGTCGAGTCCAGGCAGTGGTTCAGGAGCTTCGTGGAGAGAAAATCGATATCGTGCCTTACGATACCAACTCTGCGCGATTCGTGTGCAACGCGATCAGTCCGGCACATGTGGCCAAGGTTCTGCTGGACGAGACACGCCGGTCGATGGAGTTGATCGTTCCGGATGATCAGCTGAGTCTCGCCATTGGTCGGGGTGGACAGAACGTGCGTCTGGCCGCTCAGTTGACGGGTTGGAATCTCGAGATTCTGAGCGAGACACGACTCCAGGAGATGGCTGCGGAGGCGAAGCAGGAACTGCTGACATTCGACGGGGTCTCCGAGACGATGGTCGATACGCTCTTCTCGCTGGGCTTCAACAAGCTGGAGGACATCTCGCTTGCGGATCCTGCGGATATTGCACAGATGCCTGGCTTCAACGAAGCCCGCGCAGTGGTCGTTATCGAGGCGGCGAGTACCTTGCTCGCGCGTCCGGAGCAGACGGAAGATGGGGTGGCGTCCAGGGACGGCTCCGTCGATGCGTTTGCCGAGTTGGAGGGCGTGGATGCCGAGACGTCCGGTCTGCTCGCCGCGGGTGGGTTCCTGAAGCCTCTTCATCTGACCTTCGCCGAGGATGCTGCTGCGCTGGCCGAGCGGACCGGACTCGACGCAGACCGTGCAGCGGCCGTGTTTTCCGCCGCTCAGGCCTGGTACACCGCGCAAGGCTTCTCGGAGGACGAGCATGAGGAGCACGACGAGGAGAAGGAAGAATGGATCGAGTCGTACGCGAGCGAGAAGGGAAGCGGCGCGACGGACGTGATGGAGAAGGGGTGAGCCGTTGAAGTCCGGAACTGTGCAGAGCGCAACATTGCGCCAGTGTGCTGCGTGCCGTGAGCGGGCGCCGCGAGGTGTGCTCGTGCGTTGGTTTGCGGGCCCGGGAGGGCGGCCTGCAATCGACTGGACGGGTCGTGCGGGCCGCTTCGATGGCCGTGGAGTCTGGACGCATCCGTCCGAGCGTTGTGTTCAGCAGGCCATGAAGCGAGGGGCTTTCCGTCGCGCGTGGTCCGAACTGGACCCCTCTGCGACGGTCCATGCCCTGTGCGCGGATGCGGTCAGAACCGGGGAGAGCGTGTGGCGTAGGCGCCTGGGACTCGCCAACCGTGCGCGGGCAGCGGCGGTGGGACAGCAGGCCGTGCGTGAATCGATGGCATCCGTCCGAACTGGTGTTCTCCTGCTCGCGCGTGACGCAAGCGAGTCGACGAAGGAGCGTTTTCGTGCGAATGCCCTTCGCAAGTCGATGCCTGTAATCGAGGTCACGGCAGGGGCCTGGTTGGGTCAGGCGCTGGGGCGCGAGTTCGTGTCGGTCGTGCATGTGGAGGAGGGCGCGTTTTCCGAGTATCTACGGTCCTTGTCGGCGTCGCTTGCGGCGCTCGGCTCGACCGAGTTGAGTCAAGTGGAGTGGCCCCGTGCCGAGAAGCCTTCGAAGGCGGCAGGTGCGGTTGACCAGACGGATCGAGAAGAGAGCACGTTCGTGGGCACGCAGGACGCTGCCCCGGATGCGTCTCAGGAGAGAGCATGTCGAAGCGTTTGATCGAAGTCGCGAGGGATCTGGAGATGTCCAGCAGGGATCTGCTGGACAAGGTTCGGGAGTTGTCGCTTCCCTTCAAGGTAGCGGATACGACGACTCTTCTTTCTCCAGAGCAGGTGGATATCCTGCGCAAGGCCCTCGTGGAGCAGGCGGAGCGCCCGCCGGAGCGGAAGCGTGTCAGCGCGGGAGTCATCCGCCGACGCGTTCGTGCGGACCGGCGCGATGCCGCCGAGGCGGAGGAAGCGGCCGAGGCCGCCGAGGCAACACAGATGCCGTCGGAAGTGCCTCAGACTCTCCCGCAGCCCGTGGATTCGCCCGATTCGGTGGAAGATGCTCCCCCGGCTCGTCAACAGCGGTTCTCCACCGTGGTGAGCAGCACGCGCGCGCAGAGCGTGGATGAGCCGGAAGCTGCTTCTCCTGAGGGGGCCGAGCCCGAAGCCGTACCCGCGGATGAGCCGGTCGAGGTGGATGCACCTCGACGTGCGCGCTTCTCGACGGTGGTCACGCGGGCGGTGGAGGACGCTGCCAACGGAGAAGTGCCCGAAGCCCATGCGGTCGCCGAGGAAGGCGTGACAGTCGAGGACGCGGTGGATGCGCCGCGACAGCGCTTCTCGACGGTCGTGACGCGCCCGGAAGGGGAGCGTTCCGGTGGCGCTGGTCCCGAGAACCTCTCTCCGATGGAGCGCGCCGCCATGGCGCGGCTGGAGGTCGACGCGCAGGCGGATGGCCGAGGCGCGGCGCGGGTCGTCGGCACACTCAACCCGGACTTGCTCAACACCCGGCTCGAAGTCGATCGGAAGGACTTCTCACCGGGTAAGCGCCGGCCGGATGAAGATGATCGCCGCAAGGGGCGCAAGGGCAAGAAGGTCGTGCAGAGCCGCGATCTGTACGATCGAAACGCTCGCCGAGGGAAGAAGGGCAAGGGCGTCAAGGGGAGCGGACAGACGACCCGCATCACTCAGGCGGCCGAGCACAAGCGCGTGGTTCGCATGGAGGACTCGATTCTGATCGGGGATCTCGCCCATCAGATGGGTGTGAAGGCCGGAGAGATCGTGATGAAGCTCGCGTTCGAGCTCGGGATGAAGGGCGCGAACATCAACACGGCGATCGATTTCGATACAGCGCAGCTGCTGGCCGAACTCTACGAGTTCAAGGTCGAGCAGGTTGGTTTCGACCTCACGAAGTATCTTCCGAAGTACGAGGAAGCAGAGGATAGCGAGGAGCAGCGTGCGCCGGTGGTGACTGTGATGGGGCATGTCGACCACGGGAAGACATCGCTGCTCGACGCCATCCGGAGTTCTTCGGTCACGACAGGCGAGGCCGGTGGCATCACACAGCACATCGGTGCGTACAAGGTTGTCCACGAAGAGCGTGAGGTGTGTTTTCTCGATACACCTGGTCACGAGGCGTTCACGGCGCTGCGTGCGCGTGGAGCTCAGGCCACCGATATCGTGATCCTTGTGGTTGCAGCGGACGATGGCGTGATGCCGCAGACCGTGGAGGCCATCAATCACGCGCGCGACGCTGAAGTTCCGATCATCGTTGCGATCAACAAGATCGACAAGCCGGGAGCAAACCCGGAGAGGATTCGCCAGGCACTGACCGAGTATGGTCTCGTGGCGGAGGACTGGGGCGGCGACACCATCTTCGTCGAGGTGTCGGCACTCAAGGGCGAAGGCATCGGCAGTCTGCTCGATATGGTCTTCCTGCAGGCCGAGGTGCTCGAACTGACTGCCAACCCGAATCGCCCGGGCGAAGGTGTCGTCATCGAGTCCAAGCTCGATGTCGGCCGGGGTCCCGTGGCCACGGTCATTGTCCAGCGCGGTACCCTCACCCCAGGGCAGATCGTGGTCATCGGTCAGCATTACGGCAGAGTCCGAACGATGTCGGACGAGCACGGGCGTCTGCTGGAAACTGCGGGCCCCTCGACCCCGGTCGAGTTGACGGGACTCTCGGGCGTGCCCGAGTCGGGTGAGACCCTCTACGTGGTCAACGAGGAAAAGGACGCCCGCACCATCGCGGAACACGTGGGAGCCCAGGCGAAGCAGGCGGACATGGCGCTGTCTGTCACCGGTGGCGCGACAGGCATGGAGCGAATCGCCGAGCTCATGCGGGCTGGAGAGCTCAAGGAACTGAAGCTGGTGGTGAAGGGAGATGTGCAGGGGTCCGTCGAGGCCTTGAATCAGGCCCTCGTGAAGCTCAGCACCGAGAAGGTCGTCGTTCGTGTGATCCACAGTGGCGTCGGCTCCATCACGGAGAGTGACGTGAACCTTGCATCGACGTCGGACGATGGTGTGGGAGTCGTGGTTGTCGGGTTCAACGTCAAGCCGGAAGCGCGCGCGCAGCAACTCGCCGACCAGAATGGAGTCTCCATCCTTACACACTCGATCATCTACGAGATCCTCGATCAGGTGACCACGATGATGGTCGGGCTGCTCGAGCCGGTCTACGTGGAGGAGTACATCGGTCGTGCGGAAGTGCGGAAGGTGTTCAGTATTCCGAAGGTCGGAAAGATTGCGGGCTGCATGGTGCTCGATGGGGTGATGCAGCGGAACGCCCGCGCGAAAGTGGTGCGGAATGGGGAGATCATCCAGACAGGAACGATCTCGTCGCTCCGCCACTTCGACAAGGACGAGAAGGAGATTCGCTCCGGCTTCGAGTGCGGTATCTCGCTCGAACGATTCAATGCGCTGGAGGAGGGTGACCTGATCGAGGCCTTCCGGGTGAAGGAGACTCAGGCGACCCTGTAGCGCACCGAACGCCCGCCGCCTGCATGGGGTGGGAAGGACGAGAGTCTGGGCCATGACGGAATTCAGCAGAGCGACGCGAGTCGCCGATGCGCTCCACAAGGCGCTGGCAGAGGCTCTTGTTGTGAATGCCGCGGACGAACGGCTCCGACTGGTCAGTATCACGGCCGTACGCCTGACACCTGACCTTCGGATCGCACATGTTCACTGGCTTGTTCTGGGCGAGTCCAGCCTCGACATCCGGCGCAGAAGGGATTTCGAACGGGCCATCCGCAATGCTTCCGGATTCCTCCGAAGGCAGCTTGCTTCGGCCGTTCACCTCAAGCACGTGCCCGAGCTGCAGTTCCACTATGATGATGAACTCGAGCAGGGCCGACATGTCGCGGAGTTGATCGACTCACTCGTCGTCGACACGACGGCCGGCGAGGAGGACACATGACACCGGCCCCTCCGCTGAGTTGGAGCCCGCCTGGGCTGACGAATACGATCGAACACATCGCACGCGCCCTGCGGAAGTTGTCCCATGTGCTCGTCGTGTCTCATGTTCGACCGGACGGTGATGCCATCGGATCGACCCTTGCCGCGACCCACGCGCTGCGGATGGTCGGAGTGCGCGCGACGGCCTACAATCGCGACGGTGTTCCCCCGAATCTTCGCTTCCTGCCCGGCGCTGCGCAGCTGACCTCGCACGTGCCGGACGAAGTGGACTGCATCCTCGCGCTGGACTGTGCTGTGGCGCACCGGCTTGGCGAGTCGGTTGCCGCGTTGTGCCGGGAGATGCCGGTCTTCTGTCTGGATCATCATGTGACCGTGGACGAAGCGTTTGCCGACATCCTGGCCCTCGACGCTTCGGCTCCGGCTTGTGCAGAACTCGTGTACAGGCTCGCGGTTGCCCTTGGGGCACCGCTCGACAAGGCCCTGGCCATTCCGCTCTTCGCGGCACTTCATACGGATACCGGCAGCTTTCGGTATTCGAGCACCCGAGCCGAGACCCTGGAGTTCGGACGCATCCTGCTGACGACCGGATTCGACGTGTGGGGAATCTGCAGCGAGCTGTACGAGAGTCATCCGGTAGAGCGCCTCCGGATTCTCCCACGGGTCCTCGACACGTTGCAACTCAGCACTTGTGGCCGGTTCGCTTCCCTGATCGTCTCGTCGGAGGTCCAGCAGCTTGCGGCAGGTGATGAATCCGTTCTGCAGGGCGTGATCAACTTCGCGCGAGGTGTGCGTGGCGTGGAGGTGGCCACGCTGCTTACCGAGGTGAACCGTGGAGAGTATCGCGTGAGCTTTCGTTCCCGTGGGCGGGTCGATGTGTCGCTCATCGCGGCGGTGCATGGGGGGGGGGGACATCGGAACGCAGCATCGTGCGTGGTGCAGGGAGAGCTGGACCACATCATCGAGCAACTCCAGTCTGCTGTGGCGCGAGCAGATGCACCCGGGGCATCGTGATCGGCGGCGTTCTCGTGGTCGACAAGCCGAAGGGGCTCACATCATTTGATGTTCTGAGACGACTGAGGAGACACCTGGGAACGAAGCGGATCGGCCATGCAGGGACGCTTGACCCGATGGCCACCGGAGTGCTCGTCGTCGCTTTCGGCGCGTCCACCCGACTTGTTCCCTGGCTCATGGCCGGAGAGAAGACGTACGAAGCCCGTGTTCTGCTCGGCCGAGTGACCACGACGGACGACGTGGAAGGCGAGACACTGCGGCGTGAACGGGTTTCGAGCATCGATCGGACCTCGCTTGAACAGGTGCTGAACCAGTTCCGGGGTGTCATCAGGCAACGTCCTCCGTCCTTTTCGGCGATCAGGGTGGATGGGGAACGGTCGCATCGCCGGGCCCGCCGAGGAGAGACCGTTGTGCTGCCCGAGCGGGAGGTGATCGTGCACGACCTCGTTCTGCTCGGGGCGGAGCGCGACGAGCTTCGTCTGCGTTGCCGGGTAGGGTCGGGTACCTACGTGCGCTCACTGGCCAGAGACATCGGGGAGGCGCTGGGGTGTGGGGGCACATTGAGCGCTCTACGGCGCACGGCCGTCGAACCGTTCCCTGTGTCGGATGCCCTCACGCTGTCCGCACTGGATGACGATCCGGAGCTTGTTGCAAGTTCACTGCTGACCCCCTGGGAGGCGCTGGCTCGTCTACCGGCCGTGCGGCTGGACGACGAAGAGGCGCGTCGTGTTTCCCACGGTCAGCGTCGCGCAGTCCCGGAAGCGGCGTTGGCCGACGTCGCGCGGGCCGACGGCCCGGATTCCGTGATCGTGCGGGTAGGCTCGCCGGAAGGCCGTCTGGTCGCCGTGGCGGAGGTTCGTCCTTCGCCCGAGCATCCGGAGGTGCTGATCCTGCATCCCCTGCGGGTGTTTCCGGAGCGGTGACGCGCAAGGATGTGCCCGGAGCGGACCGCCCCAACACCGCACTTGCGAACATCGACGAAAGGGTCTAACGACAAAGTTGAGTGCCTCAATCAAGAATGGCGCTCGACCAGAGGAACATGAGAATCTCGTCCAAAGCCGTGTACGCGCTTCGCGCATTGTTCGACATCAGCTTCCACAACCTCGGCAGGCCGACGAAGGTGGAAGCGATAGCGACTCGAGAGGATGTACCCCCGCGGTTCCTTGAGCAGCTCTTTCAGGACTTGAAGGGAGCTGGACTGGTGGGTTCGAAGCGAGGTCCGAACGGCGGCTATTTTCTCTTGCGGAGTCCCGAGGACATCACGGTCGGCGATGTGATCCGGGCAATCGAAGGTCCGGTGGAGCACTTCTGCTGCTTCGGGACGGATGAGGAGCTTCGTCGCAACTGCGCGTTGACGTCCAAGTGTGTGACGGCGGCGGTCTGGCGAGATCTCGCCATGTCAATCGACCGGGTGCTGGACTCGGTGACCATCAGTGACCTGAGCCTCAAGGGTGAGGCGCTGGGTGTTTCGAGGGAGGCTGATGTCGACTTCAGCTACGTCATCTGAGGCTCGGGTCGACGCGGTTCGGCCGTCTCTTGCCGCTCATTCGCTGATGGATCTGGTCGGTCGGACACCGATGATTCGCCTTCAGCGGTCCGGCGACGGAAAGGTCTGGGTCAAGCGGGAAGGGCGCAATCCGAGCGGATCGTTTCATGACCGCGTGGCTCGTTACCAACTCGATGCGACGATGCAACCGGTCGTGGTCAGCGGCTGGTCCACCCATGCGCTGGCCGTATTGGCTCTTGCTGTCTCCACCGGCCGTGAGGTGCATCATGTCGTCTGCCAGGGGGAGCCGCCGAGGTTGCGCGCGCTCTGTTCGCGGTTCGTCGCTCGCCCGGAGCGTGTGCGAAACGCGCAGGAGTTGGATGCAGCCATTCGATCGAAGGTGAGGACCGGCTGCATTCATCTCGAGCCGGATGATCCGGACGCCTCAGCACGGGCCTGGCGCGACGTGACGATGGAAGTTCACTCCGTGCGTCCGGTGCCTCCGCTTCACTGGGTGGTGTCTGGTTGCGGGGTCGAGTCGGAGACCCTGAGAGCAGCTCTGGAACCTGACCTTCCGGAGAGCGACCGGGTTCACATCCTGCCATGGGACGGTGGGCAGGAACGGCGACTCACCGGTACTGCGGCATGTCGGCGTCAGCAGAGCGGACACCGCGAGGGACTGTTGCTCAGTCCGCTGGGGGCCGAATTGATCGACCACGCCGTCAATGTGGCCCTGCAGTCCTCTGGCGATGTCTGCGTCGTCCTGCCCGAGGACGGGCATCGCTATCTCGGCTGGTGGTAGCAGCGCGTCGACGGTCATGGGGCGACCGTGACGGGAGTGGTCCGACATGTTCGGCGTCTCGAGACGAATGGCCCCTTCATCATCATGTCATCAGGAGAGAATCATGGCAGTTTCGCTTCGAATTCCGACAGCACTTCGAAAGCTCGCCGGGGGCAACGAGTCGCTCGCGCTGGAGGCCGATACGGTAGCGCAGCTGGTCGATGCACTCGGCGATGCTCATCCGCAGCTTGCGGAGCAGCTTGTGGATGATGCAGGCAAGGTACGGCGCTTCGTGAACCTCTTCGTCAACGACGAGGACATACGGTTCCTGGACGATCTGGACACCGAGTTGCAAGACGGGGACGAAGTCAGCATCGTCCCGGCGATCGCCGGAGGGCACTGATTCCATGACAGCGGCCATGCCCCCCGCTCCTTCGCTTCCCATCGGCGAGACGACCCTCGACCTGGTCGGAAACACGCCCCTCGTGAGACTGAGAGGGCTGGAGGCGGAGGTCGATGGCACCGTCGAGATCTGGGGCAAGTTGGAGTACATGAACCCCGGGGGGTCCGTGAAGGACCGGCCGGCCCGGCAAATGCTGCGTGACGCTCTGGACTCCGGTGCGCTCCAGCCCGGGGGCAGCATCATCGACTCCACCAGCGGCAATACGGGTGTGGCCTATGCCATGCTTGGGGCGGCCCTCGGGGTGGGAGTTACGCTCGTCATGCCGTCGAACGTTTCGCAGGCTCGCAAGGACATCGTCGAAGCGTACGGGGCAACCATCATCTACTCGGATCCGATGGAGGGCTCAGACGGTGCGATTCGTCTCGCCAAGGAGATCGTTGATCGTGAGACGGGGCGCTACTTCTATCCCGATCAGTACGCCAACCCCTCCAACCCGAGAGCGCACGAGCTCACAACAGGACCGGAAATCTGGCGAGATACCCGCGGTCGCGTGACGCACTTCGTTGCCGGCCTGGGCACGACAGGTACCATCATGGGAACGGGACGTGCTCTCCGCCGTCTGAATCCTGCCATACGTATCGTCGCCGTCGAGCCCGATCAGGCCTTTCATGGCCTGGAGGGGCTGAAGCACCTCGACAGCTCCATTGTTCCCGCCATCTACGACCCCTCTGGCCATGACGAAGGACTCCGCATCTCCACGGAGGATGGCTGGGACATGGCTGAACGGCTGGCAGCCGAAGAAGGACTCGCCGTGGGATACTCGAGTGGAGCGAACGCATATGGTGCGCTCCAGGTGGCGCGAACGCTTTCTCATGGCGTGATCGTATGCATCCTGTGCGACCACGCGGATCGCTACATCGCCCCCAGAAGGCTGGGAGGATCGAGATGAACCGTTCCATTCAGGAAATCCTTGTGGATCGAGCTGATCTTGTGACCGAGATGTTCCGCTCCGTTGAACCATGCTGGCCCAAGGAGGGCTGCGGGTTCGTCTTCGAACGTTCGGACGGGGAGTTGGTCGTCATCCGGACGGAGAACAGGGCGGATCTGCTCCACGAGAAGGATCCGGAGCGATACCCCCGTGGTGCCGAGGCATGGTACGAGCCGAACATGAAGCCATGGTTTGCTGCCGTGCGCAGTGGCTCTCGTCCTCGACTGATCTTCCACTCCCATCCGGACGCCGGGGCCTACTTTTCCGACGGGGACCAGGAGAGCGCTGTCGTCCGCAACGACGAAGGTCGGATCGTCGAGCGACACCCCGGAGTGTGGCATCTCGTCATCAGTGTACGGGCCCCTGGGGTGGTGGACGAGGCTGCACTCTTCGCCTTCGATCAGGATCGCGGCACCTTCACGGAGCGGGCGCGATTCGATGCTCGTGGCGAGCCGCAGCAACGGTAAAGGCAACCGGGTCGTCCCTTGCCTGAGCAGGGGGCAGCGCGTCTGGACGACGAACTCCCTGCACCGAGAAGGAGTGGATCGTCAGGCTGACTTCAGTTGCAGGTACACCGTTGCTCGAGGGGGGTAGCCTGCACTTCCGCCCAGAGGGGCGCGAGCGGAGAACGCTCGTCAACGGATACTTCAAGACGGCCGCTCATGGTCAGGTTGGCGATGAGCCCCCCACAAATGGCCGGCCGTGCAGTCCGGAAGCATCCACCTCGACCCACTCGAAGCGACCCGACGGGACCGCGGGCCGTCCCCTCCGCTTCCGCCGCGGCCGCGAGGCAGGTTGCGACGTTGAGTGTGGGTCTGTCCTCGTCTTCACGGCAGACTCTCGGTGCGAGTTCGTTGACCGCACACTGCGCAGCACAAAGCTCGCTGCCGAGTGGAATCCCACTGTCGGATGGATGTTCCAGAAGGAGTCCAATGACTCCGGAGACGAGGCTGCGATATCGCTGCGCCGCCGCGTTGAAGGACTCTCCCCCACTCGTGCTCGTACGGTGGGAGCCGGCGCTTCGGACCAGTGAGCCATTCATCGGGCCGATGTGACCACTGGCTCCGTCGATGATCCAGGCGAAAGAGGCCAGGTCGCTGTCCGCCGGAACGGCGATCACCCGATTGTGTCGGCTCAGGATGTCCCGCAGATGGTTCCGGAGAATCGGGGGCAACAGCTCGCTGCTGAACACTGCTGCCTGAGGGTTGCTTGCGGAATGCCAGGTTCGCGAGCGAAGCGGTTCGGCGCCAAGCCGGGTTCCCTCGGGGACCACAGCGTCAAGGAGAGACCGCTGGAGTTCAAGCTCCGCGGCTCCCCGCAGGACATGAAAGGCACCAGTCGCGATCTCCGGCATTCCGGTCGCCGGAACAGCGTCGGGCGTGTTCGCCACGAGGTCGATGTCCACCGTGGCGTGACTTCCTGTCCGCCGGAGGGTCGACACAATGATGCGTGGCTCGTTCCACCAGGCGCGCACACCCATCGTGCGTGCGATGGTGCGCGTCATGAGATCCGAGCGGCTCGCATGAGCGAGTGCGAGAAGGCCCGTGATGCCGGGCGCGAGTTCGGCAAAGGTTCGTTCGGCGTCGCTGTCGATGACCGCGCTCTCGCCCTCGGATCGCGCCGTGGACTCGAGGGCCGCAGCCATTTCGCCAACGAGCGTGCTCAAGACACCTTCGACCCATGGTCTGGTGACCCATCCCGAGAGGAGGAGGAGCGAAATCTGAACATGGTGGTCATCGAGCGTGGCGCCACCGGGAGCGTCGGACATGAGGAGTATGCTTCGGAGCGTCCGGGCTTGCCGTCCTTCGCCCAGAATCACCTCCAGCCTGAGTTCCTGCAGTCCTCGACTGGCAAACGCCACTCCGCTTTCTTCCAGGTCGCCGATCCGCAGAGTGGGTGTGAAGCGACCGGTGGCGATGTCGCGTTGAAGGGAAATGGCAACGTTGCGATAGGAGACTTCCTCCATGCTCATCCGCCGCGTGAGCAGGACCCCACCGTCCGTTCCGGTGGTGCGATACTGAAGTTGAATGGTGACCGACCGAGTGTCGCTGCGGCGAAAGTCGTCAGGGGAAGCGATCTGGTCGGGCGCCTTGAGTCGCGCGCCGGCTTCCAGGGGAAGGGTGGGATCGAGGTCCACCCATTCACCATCGATGCGTGCCTGAACCCAGACGTGCGTGCGTACGGCCTGTGCCCGGCGGGAGTCGGTCGCGGCGTTGTAGGTCGGAGGCATCGCCGGGCCACCGCCCACATGGAAGCTCGCGCGATCGGCGAGCAACGAGAACACGGCGGCTGCCTCGCTCGAGTCCAGGTCAGCCGTGGCGATTCGCCATTGGATGCCGTGCGCATCGAGCATTTCACCCAGGAGCATGGACAGCTCCGCAGGGTTTCCCGAGCCTGAAAACATCACCCCTCGGGTGCCTCGCCTGAGGCCCTCGTACCCCTCGACATCAAAACCACGCTGAACCCAGTGCAGCAGTGCTGCTGGATCTCGTCCGATTTCGGCAGCTGCCGCCTGTGGTGCAAGACGCGATGCCTGGATCGAAAGGCTTGTGGCGACCTCTACGCGCGCCGCCAACTCGTCGGCATGGGCCGGACACGAGAGGACGAGCAGCGCGAGCACCGTGTGGAGTCCGGCGATCCGGACGCCTGACTTGCAGATGGAAAACATGGACGGTCCTTCTCGATGGCGTCCGGAGTCACGCGTTTCAATGCAGTTCGGGCGCATCGGCGGTCGCTGCCGCCGCACCGATTCGATAGCGATCCACACCTGCGCGTTCAACCCGTACGAAGGGAAGTTCCGGTTCATGCTGCAGCACGAGAATCCAGTTCTCGTCGATCGCGCGCTCGAGGACCTCGCGTTTCTCACGGACCGATCGCGCGGGATCGAGGTCGTAGCCCATCACCCAGGCCAGGGGAACGTGCGCTCGGGTCGGGATCAGGTCTGCCAGGAAGACGAAGGTCCTGCCGTCCGGTGCCACGAACCGGACGATCTGCATGCCGGGGGTATGGCCTGCCATGGGTTCAACCTCGAGCAGACCGTCCAGGACACTGCCAGGCCCGTCCAGCAGGTGCAGTCGATCCGGCACATGGCGCACCAGTGGCGCAAAGTTCTCGCGACGATAGGAGCCAGCGTCCCGGAGCGTCGGGTGATGCGCCCATGCCCAGTTCTCCCGTTGGACGTGAACGTTCGCGTTCGGAAAGCTCGGAACGGGTCCATCCGGTCCACTGCGCGTCAGCCCGCCTGCGTGGTCGAAGTGAAGGTGGGTCATCACCACGTCGGTCACATCCTCGGAACGCAGACCCTGTCGCGCGAGGGCGACCTCCAGGTCGCCACCAGGTCGCTGGATGGCGTAGATGCCGGACTCCTTGTCCGTCCACTTCGAACCAAGCCCGGTGTCGACGAGAATGATCTTCTCGCCGGAACACAGCAGCAGGCAGCGGGCAGTCATCCGGATTCGATTGGCCTCGTCGGACGGGGCCTTCCTGTGCCACAGCGGTTTGGGCACGATGCCGAACATCGCACCGCCGTCCAGCCCGAACTCCGACTCCACCACAGGGGTCACGGACTGCAGGGGACGTGCGGTCATGAGTTCCCGTGGGTTCGAGACGATGGTGACTCAGTCGGGGTGACAGGATTCGAACCTGCGACCTTCTGCTCCCGAAGCAGACGCGCTACCAGGCTGCGCTACACCCCGTGTTCGGCCCTCTTCGCGGCACGTTCGCCCGTCGAAGCGGACGGCGGTTCTACACGGCTCCGGCGCCGCGTCAACCCCAATTGCCCCGCAAACGGGCTTTGCCGAGCGCTCACGACGTGCCGAGCGCTTCCGGGGCGTCCGGCTGTCGATCGGGGTGGGCTGCAACGAACGCGGGATGCTCCGATGCAGCAGCATCGACGCGCGCGATGCAAGGCCAGCGGGCCATGTCGAGATCGAATCGTCTGGCGTTGTAGACCTGCGGGACGATCGCGAGATCGGCGATGCTCACGGTGTCGGAAACAGCATGACGACCGGCTCGGCTGCTCAGCACCGGTTCCAGGCCGTCAAGGCCCAGAGAAATCCAGTATCGTGCCCAGTCCGCACGACCCGCCGAGCCGACCTGGAACGTCGAATCCACGTACTGGAGGACCCTGAGGTTCTGCAGGGGCTGAATGCTGCTGTTGACGATCTCGAACAGGCGCCGGGCGTGCGCACGCTGATGCGCGTCGCCGGGCAGCAGCGCGGGTTCGGGAAAGCGCTCCTCCAGGAACTCCAGAATGGCCGCTGACTGGGCGATGGCAACACCGTCGACCAGCAGCGTGGGGACCTCGCGCATCGGATTGAGCGCACGGTAGCGGTCCGCGTGCTGCTCTCCGCCGTCCCGCACAAGGTGCACCGGACTCGTTCGATAGGGCAACCCCTTCAAGGCCAGGGCGATGCGAACACGCCACGAGGCGGAAGATCGCCAGTAGGAGTAGAGCTCGATGTCCATGAGCGATGCCTACCCCTGACGCACTGTCTGTCGAATCGCTCCGAAGAGCGACCGCCCGTCCGGAGTCAGCATCTCGATCACCACGCGGTCGCCGAACTGCATGAACGGTGTGGAAAACGATCCCGTGTCGATCTTCTCGAGCATTCGCTTCTCGGCAAGGCATGACGACCCGCGGCTGCGGTCGACGTTGGACACGGTTCCACTGCCGATGATCGTCCCCGCCGTGAGATCGCGAGTGCGGGCCGCGTGCTCGATCAGATCGAGGAAGCTGAAGTGCATCTCGGGCCCCGCTTCGGGGTCCCCGAACAGACTGTCGTTGTACACCGTCCGCAGCGGAAGGTGCACACGACCATCACGCCACCAGTCGCCAAGCTCGTCCAGCGTGAGCGCCAGCGGGGAGAACGCCGTGGCCGGCTTCGACACGAAGAAACCGAACCCCTTGGCAAGCTCCGGTGGGATCAGGTTTCTCAACGTGACATCGTTCACCAGCATGACGAGGCGGATGTACTGCTCTGCGTCCTCGGCGCGGGTACCCCGGGGCACATCGTCCACGACAACGGCGATCTCTGCCTCGAAGTCGATCCCGTACTCCTCGGACTGGTGCACGATGTCCTGCGTCGGGGCGAGGAACCGCCCACTTCCACCCTGGTAGACAAGCGGATCCGTCTCCAGCGTGGCCGGCGGCTCGGCACCCCGTGCCTTCCGCACCAGCACGATGTGATTGATGTACGCGCTTCCGTCGATCCACTCGTACGCCCGCGGCAGAGGGCTCAGCAACGCGTCCTCGTCGAGAGCCCGTGCGTCGGCGATCTCCCCCGCGTTCAGCTCCTCGCTACGCTGACGGAGCTGGGCCTCGACGCCAGCCCAGTGATCGAGCGCATACTGCAGCGTCGGCGCGATGTCGGAGGCCGTGATGAAGCGTGCGTTGTCGGACGACACGATGATCAGCGAGCCGTCGCGCGAGCCGTTTCGCTTGATGGTGGCCAGTTTCATTCCACTTGCTCCTTGCCACGGTTGTGGCTCCAGTCATGTTGCCCGGGCCGCTCGCCCGGGTGCCGCTTCCTTCAGGGCTCGCCGTCGCAAAGTTCGCCGCGCATCGACGCGATGACCCCGGAATAGTCCGGTTGTCCGAATACCGCGCTCCCCGCGACGAAGACGTTCGCACCCGCATCGCGAATGCTTCGGATGTTTCCGACCTTCACCCCGCCATCGATCTCGATGTCCAATGACAGCCCGCGCCGCACCGCGAGCTCCCGAAGCGATTCCGTCTTCCGGAGAACGTGATCGATGAACGACTGCCCACCAAACCCGGGATTCACGCTCATCAGCAGAACCAGGTCCAGATCGTCCAGCACCCACTCGATCGACGAAAGCGGGGTGTGCGGGTTGAGGACGGCACCGGCCCGAGCACCGGCCTGACGGATCTGTTGCACCGTGCGGTGCAGGTGCGACGACGCCTCGACATGCACCGTGAGGATGTCCGCACCGGCATCGACAAACGCGTCCACGTAGCGCTCCGGCTCGACGATCATCAGATGCACGTCCAGCGGCGCGTCGGTAATGCCCCTGAGCGCTCGCACCACGGGTACACCGATGGTGATGTTCGGGACGAACCGACCATCCATCACGTCCACGTGCACCCAGTCCGCTCCGGCCGCCACAACCGCACGAACCTCCTCGCCGAGCCGACTGAAGTCCGCGCTCAGAATCGACGGAGCAATGAGTTGACGTGTGCCTCCAGGCATCTCGATCATGGACATCCTTCTCCTTGTCCGGAGCCGGGTGTCATCCGGCCAGAGCCCCGATGGGCGCGTCCCCATTCGGGAAGGAAACGCCGCGACGGTCGGTGCAGCGTCGCGCTCTCCGGTAGCGCCGTTGCGCACGACTCGCAACAGTCAAGGTCAGTCGCCATGCGTTGCGAGCAGCCTCGCTGACGCCTCATGAACGCCGATGCAGTCGGAAGATCTGAAACCCGTCCGTACCGTGAAGATCCGGCCATAGCCGCACCCCACCGGTGCTGTCATCCCACCGGAGGCCAACCTGCAACGAAGACGGAACCTCGTCCGCGCGACAAGCACGAAAGCTCGGCCAGCGGCCCAGAAAACTCCGAACGTTCTCCAAGCCTTCCTCTGGTGTGAAGGTGCAGACCGCATACACCAGAACACCCCCCTCACCGACAAGTGGCGCCAGCGCATCCAGCATCTGTGCCTGCAGCGCAGCCAGGGTCGCGACCTGACCCGGGCTGCGCGTCCACCGCACCTCGGGATGTCGCCCCAGCGTTCCGAGCGCGGAGCACGGGGCGTCGAGCACCACCGCGTCCCAGGACCCTCGCACGGCTTCCGGAGGATCCGATGGAAGCGTCCAGCGGACCGTGTCGAGTCGGTCGATCTCGTCCACCCGCTGGGCAAGATGAGCGAGCTTTCGGGCATGGATGTCCGCGGACGTCACCGCCCTGTCCGAAACGAGGTCCAGGAGATGGCGGGTCTTGCCCCCGATGCCGGCGCAAGCATCCAGAACGCGCAGGGCGTCGTGTGGCACGAGCAGGGATACCGTCTGGGAGCCCGCGTCCTGAACCACCGCCCGCCCGTCGGCCACCGGGGCCGTTCGGAGAGCCTCTCCGCCACGACACACGGCGCACCCCGGAACGATGGGGTGCACGGACGCTTCCACCCCGCAGCTCCCGAGCTCCTCCACGAGCGCGGCCGCGTCTCCGCTCCGAGCACGAAGGTGGAGGGGAGAAGGGGCGTTGAACACCTTCATGACCTCGGAAGCCTCTTCACCGCGCTGCGCCACGAGCAAGTCCCACATCCAGGGCCGGAGGCCGTGCTCCTCGGCCGGGCTCTCCGGTGGCCCCACACGTGAGCGCTCGATATCCCGCTGGAGACCGCGAAGGACGGCGTTGACAAGATTCCCCGCACCACGTCCGTGTCGCGCTCGCGCATGCCCCACGGCCTCGTTGACCGCGGCGAATGGCGGAACATGCTCCCCCTCGTGCACAAGCTGATAGACCGCAACGCGCAGCACGTCGCGCAAGGCGGGCTTCAGCGATCCGAGACCCTTCTTCAGCCGGCCATCGAGGATGCGATCAATCCGGCCCAAATGGGTGAGGGTGCCGTAGACCAGGCGAGTCGCGAAGGCCCGTTCACGACCTTCCAGGGGCGCCGCATCGAACGCGGAAGCCAGCGCCCTCTGGCTGAATGCGCGATCTTCGCAGACCCGCGTCACGACCTGCGCGGCGAGGGTTCGACTGGTGTGCCTGCCGGTCATCCTTCCTCCATGATGGCCGTGGAATGGCCCGCGGAATCGGCCGCCCGGTCGCGAAGCACGTCGAATGCGACCCCATGGGCGGACCAGACCGTGCAGATCGCGTCCATAGCATGAGCCAGCCGCTCCGGAGGTGCCAGGACTGCCAGTGCGGGACCACCGGCCGGAAACCAGGCGAGCCACGCTCCCGCATCCCGCGCCGCACGCACCGCGGGATAGGCGCCCGGCCAGTGCGGTGCAACCGCTGGCAGAAAGAGGGGGTCTTCCCCGGCGGCCTCGAGGAGAGGAGGCTCGCCTCGACGAAGCGCCTCGGTGAGAACTGCGAGGCGCCCGGCCGCTGCGGTCGCTCGCATCGCGCTCATCGGCTCGGGAACGGGAATGCGAGGCAGCACGTGCACGTCGCGAGGCAGCACAACGCCCCAGAGACCAGGGGGGGCGCCAAGGGACAGGGCAGCAGCAGGGTGCCTGCGCCACCGAAGGCACACGGCGCCGCTCCACGCCGCAGCAACGAACTCCGGACGCACATGTGGCCGTCCGCCGGTGACGTTCAGCAGAAGGGGCGGGAGCGCGCCGTCCGTCCAGCGGACCACATCCGGAACGAGAAGCCGCAGAGAGGCGATGACGGCCGCCTCGCAACCGCCGAGACCCGTCGCCGGATGGACCCCCGGGGAAAGTCGAACGCCCCGGTCCTCCGCAATGTACGGAATCAGCAACTCCGTCAGCGACGACATGAAGCCGGGCAGTGTGCGGTAAGCCTCCGCGAGTGGACCGAACAGGTCGACGAGGTCGCTTCCATTGCGCGGCACCAGCTGCGCGACCGCCGGGGCCAGAGTCGTGCCGGCGGCGAGCAGGTCGGGCAGGCCGCCAATGCAGGAAAGGGTGACGCCACAGGTCGCCGCACGGGGCTCCTCCCCAATCACGGACACGTCCGTTCCGCGTCCACCGTGTCCTGGCCGGGGGCGATGCTGAACCCGTGGAGGCAGTCGCGCGCCGACACCGGCCGTCTCCCGGGGCGCTGAATCTCCACGAGCTCCACGGCCGTTCCTTCGCCACAGGCCACGATGAGACCCTCCTCCGGACTGGCGGCGAGAATCCTGCCCGGTGCGCACGACGAATCCTTCGGGACATCCGCCGCGACACGGGCCCGCAGAACGCGGAGGGTTTCCCCGCCAATGGTGACGCAGGCTCCGGGCCAGGGGGTCATGCCGTGAATGTGCCAGACCACCCTCGACGCCGTTCGACCGAAGTCGATCCGCCTGTCGCCGACGCCCAGCATTCGAGCGTACGTGCTACGGTCGTTGCACTGCGGCTCCGGCGTCAGCGCGCCGCGCGAGAGGGGCGTGAGCGCGTTGACCAGGACATCCGCACCCAGCAAGGACAGGCGATCGTGCAACTCCCCTGCCGTCTCACCGTCCCGGATCATGGTGGGGGCCATCGCCAGCACCGGGCCGGTGTCCAGTCCACGCTCCATCTGCATCAGAGATACCCCGGTCACGGCGTCACCGCTCGCGACAGCCCACTGGATAGGCGCCGCTCCACGCCACCGGGGAAGGAGCGATGCATGAACATTGAGGCAGCCCAGCCGCGGAAGGTCGAGCACGTTCTGACGCAGAATCTGCCCGTACGCCACGACGACGAAGAGATCGGCGTGCTGGTCCCGGAGGAGCGAGAAGGCGTCCTCGCACCGCAGGGTCTCCGGCTGGAAAATCGGAAGGCCGAGCTCCCGGGCACGCCTCGCGACCGGTGGCGGCGTCACCTTGCGCCCTCGGCGCGCCGGTCGGTCCGGCTGCGAGACGACGAGGACGACCTCGCCCAGGGGCGTCGCCGCGAGCGCCTCGAGCGAAGGTACTGCGAACTCGGGTGTGCCCATGAACACGACCCTCAGCGGGTTGCTCACGCGCCACTCCTCCGCCCGGGGGCCACTCCCCCTCTGGCCAGCTCGTCCTCGATCTTCTTCCACTGCTTCAGCGCCATGCGGCGTCCAAGAGGTCCCAGACGGTCGATGAACACCACGCCGTCGAGGTGGTCGATCTCGTGCTGCAGGCAGACGGCAAGAAGCCCCTCTCCCGTGATCTCGCAGGCCTCGCCGTTGCGGTCCCGATAGCGAACGGTGACCCGTGCAGCCCGCTTCACCTCGTTGTACAGACCAGGAAAGCTGAGACACCCTTCCTCCCAGACCAGCGTGCCCTCCCGCCCGACGATCTCGGGATTCACGATCTCGAGCAGCTGCGACGGCTCATCCTCGGCGGCGCAGTCCATGACCGTGACCCGATGGAGCCGATCCACCTGATTGGCGGCGAGGCCGACGCCGGACGCCGCGTACATGGTCTCGGCCATGTCGTCGATCAGCCGGTGAAGCGATCCGTCGAACGCCTCGACCGGGGCCGCTGGTGTGGACAGAGCGCGATGAGGCCAGTGGACGATGGGAAGAATGGCCATGAAGAGGCGTGGATCGGGGGCCCGGTGAACGGGCGGGATGGGGGCAGAGGTTGCCCCACGGGCTGTCGGGAATAGCGCACGCCAGCCGGGCATTCAAGGCGTCCACGGCCGTGGACGCCACGAGGCCGCGCAGCCCCCGAACCCCGGAACGCCATCGGGACGCACCGCGCCGACTGACGGAGCGGGAAACCGGCCAGGCCAGTGCTCGCTTTCGAGGCGGCTTCCGTTGACCGGCCGCATTGCACTGCGCTACATCCATGAGCCACTCGGCGAACTCCCGGTCCGGGGAGCTGCTCGTCGTGTCCTCCACCGACAACGACCCATCTTGACCGTCCGCACTCCCCAACCCGCAGCGGGTGCTCCCGCCCGTAACGCCCGTCCTGACAGCCGCCGCGGAGATGGGCCGTGACGGTGAACGACGACGACCTTCAGGGTGGCACCAGCCACGTTCCCGGGAACTCCGAGTCCGACCGCGGGAAGGCCAGCGCGACCTCTTCCACACCGTCCGTCCGGCGCAGGCGCCGATGGATCACCATCGCGGGGCTCCTCCTGCTGCTGTGCGCAGGCCTGCTGGCTGCGCTCATCCTGTCCCTGCGGGACGGGCCCGTGTCCATGGACGCACTCTCGTCCGACGTCGGCCAGGACGAGCTGAGACAGATCTTCGGTCCCGAAGAAACCGAAGAAGGGATGGAACCGGCACCCGGGCCATCGCCGGAAGCCGAAACGTCGTCGCACCTGCTCCGCGGGCAGGTGCTCCGCCCCAACGGGGAGCCGGCTCCGGGAGCGATGGTCACGGCGCAGGCCGCCGAAGACGAGAGCATCCACGAAGCCCTCGCCGACTCGGGTGGACTCTTCGTGTTCGATGACCTCCCTCCGGGACTCTACGTCGTCGAGGCCTCGCTCCCAGGCTTCGGACCCGCACTGGCGATCGGCGTGCGACCGCGGGCAGCACCGCTGCGGATGGTGCTGCAGGGCGGGCGGGACGTGTACGGAATCGTCACCCACGAGGCAGAGCCGGTTCCCGGTGCGGTCCTGCACGTCGGTTCAGCTGGAATGTTCCCGCAGCGCACCGTCGTCGCCGATCAGACCGGGCGGTTTCGACTGAGCGGACTGAGGCCCGGACGATACGAGGTCGTGGCGACCGCAACAGGACTCGGCTCAGGCTTCGGCGGTCGGCTGATCGTCGATGACGACGCGGGTACGCAGGACGACCGGATCGAAGTCTCACTCGAGCGCGCGCGCCCCTTCCGGCTCGATGTCGTCGACCGACGCACCGCCGAACCGGTCCCCGGCGTGGTCCTGACCATCGCGGAGCACCCCATGCACGTGGTGTCCATGGGACAGCTCCTCCCCGACGGAGGCCTCGATGTGGACTTCCTCCCCAGAGGAACCTACGCCGTCCGCGTCCGCGCGCCCGGCTATCTTCCATGGGAGGGAGAGCTGCACATCGGAGGCCGCCCACCCGATCAGCAGATTCGTCTCAGCCGCGGGGCCACCGTTCGCGGGACCGTCCGCGACGAGGCCGGAAACCCCCTGCCCAGAGTGTCCCTGAGCGCGCTGGTGGAAACCCCCGACGGTGCGCGCTGGGAAATGCGCCGCAATCACTTCGACGACCTCCATCGGCTGGTGCGCCCGGACGGAACCCTCTTCTGGGTGCCCTCGTTCGGATACGTCACGCGACACGACGGGCGCTTCGAACTCGCCGGCATCCCTGCAGGAGACGTCATGATCGTGGCCGAGTCCGCAGGTCGAGCCCCCGCCGTCAGCAGCCCGCTCACGCTGCACGCGGATGCCGTCTACGAACCGCTCGAGTTCGTGCTCCCCATGGGACGCCGCATCCGTGGCCGGGTCGAGGACCGCACCGGAGCGGGAATCGGCGGCGCTCAGGTGTCCCTGCGGCCCGTCGGGATCCCGGATTGGGTGCCCGGGACAAGCGTCCAGACGACCTCGAACGGCGTCTTCGTGCTCGAGGGAGCCCCCGCGCTTGCGCAACTCTCCGTCCGCCATCCCGACTTCGCCGCCATCCAGATCGACGTGGACGTTCCCGAATCCGGGCGGGACGGGCTGATCATCCAGCTCAGCGGCGAGGAAATGCTGTCCCTCTCAGGACGCGTGTTCACCGAGCGCGGCGCCCCCGCCGCCGGCGCCGTCGTCTGGATGATGCGCGGACGCACCGACCTCCCCGTCTGCCGCGCCACCGTCCAGGAAGATGCCTTCTTCCACGCGACACACTGCACCGCCAACCCCGAACGCATCGTGATCAGCCACCCCCGATACGCACCACTGATCGGGGAACTCGGCGGCGTGCTGGAGGCGCGGGACTGGCGCCTGCGGCGTGGCGGTGAACTCGAAGTCGTCAGTCAGCGCACGCCCGTCGTCGCCTCCGTGCGGCCCCTCTTCCAGCTTCCGGCCAGCCTCTGGCAGCGCCCGGAGGTGGACCTCGACCGTTGGAGCCGGCACCTCCATGGCGAGATGGCTCCCGGGAACTACGAGGTCCGATGTCGCGCCGAGGGATTCGAGGATCACGTCATCGAGGTCTCCGTCGACGAAGGACGCCGGGTCGAAGCCGTCTGTCCGTCGCTGGAGAGGCGGATGCGCCTGCCCCTCTACGTGGTCGACCACCTCGGCGCTCCGGTTCGCGGAGCCCTCGTCTTCATGGACGGCGTCGAACCCCCCGTACGCGAGGTGACCGACGGCAGAGGGCGTATTCACTTCGAGAGCTCGCCGGGGGTCTGGGCCGTCGTGGAGGCGATGCACGAAGACTGGGGCCGAGGACGCATGGACCTCTATGTGCCGTGGCGAGAACCGTCCGTTCCGCTTCGTGTTCAGCTTGATCAGGGCGTGGCCGGTGCCGACCCGGAAGGCATGCTCGACCTCCTCGCGGAATGGGGCATCGCGGCGGTCGTCGACGGCCGGAGCGTCATCATCGATACCATCGCCCGGGGTGAACCCGCCGCACAGAGCGGTCTGCGCAGACACGACCGCCTCCTGTGGGCCAGAAGCATCTCCGAGATGAGATTCAGCGTCGGCGTGCGCCGCGACGGAGAACTGCTTACCTTCGAGCTGGTCCGCGCAGCGAGCCCTTGACGGCCGGACCTCCCCCCAGGCTCCCTCATGGGTTCCGAACAATGACCGATAGCAACTCAGGACCTCGCGGCGCCCTCCTGCTGATCGGCAACGAGCTGCTCACCGGAAAAATCCAGGATGCCAACGGTCCGCTGGTGGTTGAGTCCTTCCGACAGCAGGGCGTGGACCTCGTGGAAATGAGAGTCATCCCCGACAGCGTGGCCGGAATCGCAACAGCCGTCCGGGAACTGCGCGACCGGTCGGACTTCCTCATCACCAGCGGGGGCGTCGGACCTACCCATGACGATCTGACCATGTGCGGTGTGGCGAACGCGTTCGACGTGCCACTCGTCACCCATCCCGTCCTCGAGGAGGGAATCCGCAGATTCTATGCCAACGAACCGGACCAGCTCCGGGTGTGGCTGCGAATGGCCCAGGTGCCCGAAGGGTGCGACCTCCTCTTCGATGCCGGCAATCCCTGGCCGGTCTATCACCTCTCCAGCACCTACATCCTGCCGGGAATTCCAGGCATCTTCCGCAGGCAGTTCGAGATCGTCCGGAGACGGTTCGCCACCCATCCCGTGCGCCAGCAGACCCTCTACCTCACGATCGGCGAGGGAGAGATCGCCGAGCTTCTCGAAGAGATCCAGAGACGCCATCCGGCGGTCGAAATCGGATCCTACCCACTCCTGGGCGAAGGGACCATCCGCACGCGAGTCACCCTTGAGTGCCGCGAAGCCGGAATGCTCGAGGACGCCAGTGAAGGACTGCAGCAGCTGCTTCCCGCCGAAGCCCTGATCGAGGTGGAGTTCGACGCCGCTCGTCTCAAGAGCTGAGGGAGCCGCGATGACTCCGTGAGCGCACAGGTCCCGATGCGCCGACAACCACGCGCTGCCGCTTCCGGGCACGGCAAGCAACGAGAACCCCTGTTCGGGCGTGAGGCAATGGTGCGAGTCCTGCGAACTCGTCCTGTGATCCGTCCGCGAGGGCAGCTGCATCCGGAGCATTCCCTCCGAAGACCGCGCCTCCTCCTCGCGTCACCTGGAGGTGCTGTGAAACCGGGGCGGTCCGCCTCGCTTGGCGCGACGGTGCGCGTGGGTCGAATTCCTGATGGATTCCAGTCGGACAGCGTTCATGTGCGGAACCGTCCCGCCGGCCAGGCGGCCTGCCTCGAGGCCTCCGGGACCTGCCGCAGCCATCTGACGATCAGGCCCCCGTGGTGCGACCCTCCCCAAGATGCTGCAGATACAGGGCGGTCAGGTCCGCGTGGGGCGACGGCACGAGCGCGTCGAGCTCGGCGCGGGTCCATCGGGCGACAAGCCGTCCGGCCCGCATCATGATCACGATGTCGGACAACCGGTGGACGAGGTCGAGGAGGTGACTGCTGAGTACGATGGTGCCGCCAGCCGCGGCGAAGTCGCGAAGCTCCGCCTCGAGGCTGTGCGTGCTCTCCGGGTCCAGCCCCACGAACGCCTCGTCGAGCAGGACAAGGGGGACCGGCGCCAGCATCGCACAGCCCATCGCGAGCTTTCTCTTCATGCCCCCGGAGAGTTCCCGGACCAGTCGCTGCCGAACCGGTTGCAGGTGTGCCGCATCCAGCCAGCGCTCGGTTCGCACGCTGACCTCGCTGTCGGACAGCCCGCGGAGTCTGCCCACGAACCGCAGGGTCTCCTCGGGGGTCAGGTGCTCCAGCAACGAGATGTCCTGTGGCGTGAGGGCCACGCGCAGCCGTGCGTCGTCCGGCCGGCCGGCGATGTCCACGCCGTCGACGCGAATGGTGCCCGCGTCCGGGGCCTGATGACCGGCCACGAGCCGCATGGTGGTGGTCTTCCCGGCTCCGTTCGGTCCGATCAGGCCAACGACGCAGCCGCCCGGAAGCGTGAGGTCCAGATGGTCCACCGCCCTGTGGCTGCCATATCGCCTCTGCAGGCCTGCGATCTCGAGGCGGGCTGTCGCGGTCATGGGGTGCCCCCGGTCGTCTTGAGGTCAGCGTGGAGTCGGTGCGCCCGCCGGAATGCGAGAGCCCATCCTGAGAGCGAAAGCAGGGTGGCCGGAAGAAGAACGATGCCGACGGCTTCTCCGGGACCGAACAGCGCGCAGACGGCCGTCGCTCCGAGCCAGCAGGCCGGGACCGCGTACCGTCCCACCGGGCCGGGAAGGGCGGTGCTGGCGATGAGGGCGGCGCCGAGACCGGTCCACAGGGTACCCAGAGCGGCCAGACGCATCCCCCACGAGCCACCCGTCAAGAGCAGCGGCGCGGACAGCACGATGCCATGAAGCACGACGACGTTTGCCGCGGCGAAGATGCGCGCGGCGCCTCGCTCCACGCGGCTGGCGAGTGCTGCCGTCGGGGCATCGTCGTCGTCAGGGTCAAGGGCGAGCAGCCGTTGATGCGGACGGAAGACGAGGATGAGCCAGCCTCCTGCGACGGCGGCCCATCCGGCAGCGGGCAGCGCCTCCGGTGCAGCCCAGCGGACGAGCAGCAGCAGCGCTGCCAGCGCGCCCGTACCGGCGCGCAGGAACGGGCTGCCACGCTCGAGGAGGAGCCGATCCTTGCGGTGGAGCAGGGCGATCCGCGGAGGAAGGCGCCTCTCGATCCATCCGGGTGCAGAGGCCTGCTCGGCGAAGAGTTCGGTGGCGGCGTCGCGTCGCACCGCATCGCCTTCCTCGAACCGCGCGAGCAGGGCGAGCGCGTGCCGGCGGAGGCGGAGGTGCCCGCGGACGCCCATCCAGAGGGCCGGAACCCAGGCGAGGGCCAGCGCGACCATCGCGGCTCGGGTGACCGCGGGAAGGCCCGGCTCGAACAGCGGGCGGAGCAGCTCCTCGATGCCGAGCTTGGCGACGAGCAGGAGCATGGCGGTGAGGGTGAACGCCGCACCGGGAGCCATGTGCCAGGCCCCGGTGCTGTCGCCGGTCAGGGCGGAAATGCGGCGGGCAGTGGGCCCGTCCGGGCGAAGGGTTGCAACCCCCGCGAAGACATTGGCGCCCAGACTGATGGCGATCGCCATGGGGGGCGCGGTGGTGGCGAGGAGCATCGCCGCCGACGCCTGGGCCGGAGCGAAGGGCACGAAGGGCACGAAGAGCAGGGCGAGCAGGCCGCTGGCCTGGGCGGCCTCGGAGGCGAGGGCGCGGAGCCGGGTGGAGGCGAAGGCGCCCGAGCCGATGGGCAGGGCCCGCATGGGGCGGACCCCGGCGAACCGGAACAGGACCTCAAGAGTCCGGAAGGTGAGCACCGCCGCGACGAGGACGGCGAGGACGAAGGCGGTCTCCAGAAGGGGGCCGCCGTGTCCGCTCGCGCCTGCGGGTCGCGCAGGGCCAGCCGCGTCGGGGAGAAGAGGAAGGGCCGCGACCCCGCACAGGAGGGCGAGCGCCGGAAACAGGAGTCGTCCCCGCCCGGGGGAGCGTCGACGGTCGGCGAGTGCGCCGATGTCCCGGATGACGGCCATCTCCGCGGCGCCGCGCTGAGGGGTTTGGGAGGCCATGCGGGTTCAGTCGCCGAGTGCGGGCATCCGGGGCGCATCCACCCGCGGGGTCGGGGGCGCCTCCGGGCGCGACAGGATCTCGCTTCCGGGCGGGGGCACGTGGATCGGTGCGGGGGCCCCGCGGCGACCCATGATCGCGTCCAGCTCGCGGTCGAGGGTGATGAGCCGGCGGTCGGCGAGCGAACGGAGCGTCGACTGCGGGTGCTCCTCGAGGAATCGGCGGAACAGGGTGCGGGCACCCTCGTAGTCCCCGGCGCGCAGGCGCTCCTCCGCGAGATCGAAGAGGCGGGTCTCCTCATGGTGGACGTCCTCGCAGGCGGTGAGGGTCAGGGCCGCGAGGAGCGCGCCGAGGAGGAGCAGCAGCAAGCGCAGAACCGGGAACGGCGCGACCGCATCGGTGCCGTCGTACGTGCCCATGGCCGGTGTGGCCCGAGGCGGGGCGGGAGAACTGTTGAAGCGCGGCTGCATGACGGGAAAGCGTGGGCCTTGTCTGGCGTTTTGGGGGCGCCGGTGCTACGCCGGCTGCCCGGACGCGACCGTCCGGCAGAACCTGCAGGGGATGGGCCGGGCACAACCGGGGTGTGATGATGGGAGAGTCGGAGAGCGTCAAGGGGTATCGGGCCGGGTTCGTGTCACTGGTGGGCCGCCCGAACGTGGGCAAGTCCACGCTGATGAACGCGATGCTGGGGGTGCGGCTGTCGATCGCGACGCCCAAGCCGCAGACCACGCGCAACCGGATTCTCGGGGTCCGTACCGTGGAGGACCGGGGTCAGCTCGTCTTTCTGGACACACCGGGGATTCACCGCATCCGGCGCGGCCGTCGCCTGAACCGAGCGATGGTCGACGAGGCGGTCCGCGCCATCCGCGAGACGGAGGTGTGCGCGTTCGTGGTGGAGGCGAAGAGCCTCGTTCAGCGGCCGGGACAGCCTCTCTGGGGCGAGGATGCCGACATCGCCGAGCAGATCGCCGCCGCCGGGGTCACGTGCATCCTCGTCGTGAACAAGGTGGACCAGCTCCGCGGGCGTGCCCAGCTCCTGCCGGCGCTCGCCGCGCTGGGTGAGGACTCCCGGTTCATCGCCATCGTGCCGGTGTCGGCGCTGAAGGGCGACAACGTGGGGCACCTGGAGGGTGTCCTGCTGGATCAGCTTCCCGAAGCAGGGCCACTGTTCCCGGAGGATACGCTCACCGATCGGGCCGAGCGTTTCTTTGCGGCGGAGATGATTCGCGAGCAGGTGCTGCTGCAGACCGATCGCGAGGTCCCCTACAGCGTGGCCGTCGAGGTGGAGCTGTTCAGCGAGAATCCGCGGGACGGGGCGCTGGAGATTCAGGCCCTGATCCATGTGGAGCGAGAGAGCCAGAAGGGCATCGTGATCGGCCGGGGCGGGCAGCGGCTCAAGGCCATCGGTACCGCGGCCCGCGCACGGCTGGAGGCCTTCTTCGGACAGCACGTCCGCCTCGAGCTGCTGGTGCGCGTGCAGGCGGACTGGGCGGATCGGCCTCAGGACCTGAGCCGGTTCGGCTACGAGGAGGCCCCGTGAGCAGTCGACGAAAGGACAGGGGCCGGCGCTCGCCGGGGCGGTCCTCCCCGGGGCGATCCTCGCAGGCACGACCGGCCGCAACGTCTCCACCGCCGGAGCGTGGTACGCGCAGGACACCTGCACCTCCGCCAGCGGATCCGGGCCAGCTCCCCGGTGACGATGACTACGTCGGCCGCACCCTCGACCTGGGCGAGGGCGAGGACGTCGTCGCCGGTGGTGTGGAGCGCGCCGCCCTGGCTTCGCCCGTTGCGCTCGATCCGGACTGGGACGACGGTGATCCGGCGGGCCAGGGGGAGGATTGGGACGACGGGGACTCGGACGAGGGTGCGGAGTGGGACGAGGAGTGGGCTGAAGACGAGGCACCGGGCGCTGCCGAAGCTGCCGCGGTCGTGTCGACGCCGGCCACTCCTCGGGCGCGGCGCCCTCTGATCGCGATCGTCGGTCGTCCGAACGTGGGAAAGAGCCGGCTCTTCAACCGCATGACGGGGACGCGCTTCGCCATTGTCGAGGACGAGCCAGGCGTGACGCGCGACCGCCAGTACGGCGAGGGAACGTGGGACGGGCGCGCCTTTCAGGTGGTCGACACCGGTGGATTCGAACCGGAGTCCGACGACGAGCTGCTGACGCAGATGAAGGAGCAGGCGCGCATCGCGATGGACGCGGCGGACATCATCCTCTTCGTCATGGACGGTCGGGCGGGCCTTCTGCCCGCGGACCGCGAGATCGCGGAGATGCTCCGGCGTGCCGATCGCCTCATGGTGCCCGTGGTCAACAAGATCGACGGAGACCGGCACGAAGGGCTCGTCGGGGACTTCTACGCGCTCGGGTTCCCGGAGCTCGTGACCCTGTCTGCCGAGCACGGCCGGAACTACGACGAGCTGATGGATCGGATCGTCCCCTACCTCCCTCGGCTCGTGGACGTGGAGCGCAGCGAGGAGGAAGACATCGCCGTGGCGGTCATCGGACGACCGAACGCCGGCAAGTCCACCCTCATCAACCGGCTCCTCGGCGAGGAGCGACTCCTGACGAGCGACATCCCCGGCACGACGCGGGACGCGGTCAACACCCGCATCGAGGTGGATGGCCAGTCCTTCCTCTTCATCGACACGGCGGGCATCCGCCGGAAGCGGTCCATCCACGAAGCCGTGGAGAAGTACTCCGTCGTACAGGCATTCAAGGCCATCGACCGGGCGGATGTCGTGCTGCACGTGCTCGACGCCAGCGCTCAGGAGGGCGTCTCGACGCAGGACAAGCGCATCGCGGGCATGGCTCACGAGAAGGGTCGTGCAGCGCTGCTGCTGCTCAACAAGTGGGATGCGGTCGAGAAGGACCACCGCACCGCCGACGAGCGCATCCGGGACGTGCGGGACCAGCTTCGCTTCAACCGCTACGCTCCGGCGGTCACGATTTCCGCGAAGACGGGTCAGAGAGTGCATCGTATCCTTCCGCTCGTGCGCCAGATTCACGCGGAGTATACCCGCCGGGTGAGCACGGCCGCGCTCAACCGTGTGCTGCGGGAGGCGTTGAACCGGAATCCGCCCCCGTCGAAGGGCCGAAGGCGGCTGAAGATCTACTACGCGTCCCAGGTCGCGAGCGGTCCGCCGACGCTGATGCTCGTGATCAACAAGCGCGAGCTCATGCACTTCAGCTACGAGCGATACCTGCGGAACTGTCTTCGGGAGGCGTTCGCGTTCGAGGGGGCGCCGATCAAGATTTTCCTGCGCGAGCGCGCCCAACGTCGCGATGCACCGGCGTTGATCGACGACGACTGACGCTCGCGGCGCGGCGGGAGCCAGGCGTGACCGGCGCCGGCACCGGGTCTCCTCGCTGCGATGAAGTCTGCTGCAGCGCAGGGGCCGGCGACTGTCGTTCGGATCCGGTCCGGTCGACGGAACGGTGGCCTGGGCGCCGGGTGCTGTTCCCCGTTCCCGGTCGTGTTGCGCGGTGTCGCCATCGCGTTCTGCGCAGTCCTTGCGGGGGCCGAGGCGAGGCTCACGCGTCGTGGGTGGGGGCCTCGTTGCGCTCGTCGGTGGTCGCGGAGGTTCCCTTGGTTCCAAAGGACCCTGCGCGCAGATTCTTCATGTAGCTGTCGAGGTCCTTGCGGACCGAGCCGGACAGCAGGAAGAGTCCGAGGATGTTGGGGAAGGCCATGGAGAGGATCATGAGGTCGGAGAAGTCGAGGACTGCTCCGAGGTTGGAGACGCAGCCGACCCAGATGAAGAAGAGGAAGAGGATCTTGTAGGCGGTGGAGGAGCGGTTGCCGAAGAGGCCGGTCCAGCATCGTTCACCGTAGTAGCTCCAGGCCAGCATGGTGGAGTAGGCGAAGAGGGTGATGGCGATGGCGAGGAGGAAGGGGAACCAGGAGATGGCGGAGCCGAAGGCGGCGGACGTGAGGAGCGCGCCGTTGGAGGCGAGCTCGGCGCCGTCCGGGGTGTCGAGGATGCCGCTGACGACGATGACGAGGCCGGTGGCGAGGCAGACGATCATGGTGTCGATGAAGGGCTCGAGGAGGGCGACGACGCCTTCGCGCACGGGCTGGCTGGTCTTCGCCGCGGAGTGGGCGATGGCGGCGGAGCCGATGCCGGCTTCGTTGGAGAAGGCCGCGCGCTGGAAGCCGATGATGATGACGCCGACGACCCCGCCGTAGAGGGCGTTTTCGGTGAAGGCGTCGCCGATGATGTGTGCGAGGGCGTAGGGGACGTTGTGGGCGTTGACGATGAGGACGAAGGCGGTGGCCACGAGGTAGATGGCGCACATGAGCGGGACGATGGCGGCTGCGGCCCGGCCGATCCGCCGGATTCCGCCGAGGATGACGGTGCCGACTGCGACGATGAGGACGAGGCCGAAGAGGGTCGGGCTCAGGTGGAAGGGGAGGATTCCGTCCATGGCCTGATAGGCCTGGTTGGCCTGGAACATGTTTCCGCCGCCGAAGGATCCGCCGATGCAGAAGATCATGAAGAGGACGGCGAGGACGCGGCCGAGTCCGCCGAGTCCACGTTCGCGGAGTCCGAAATGGAGGTACATCATGGGGCCGCCGAGGACCTTTCCGCGTTCGTCGACGCTGCGGTACTTCTGGCCGAGGGTGCATTCGACGAACTTGGAGGTCATGCCGAAGAAGGCGGCGAAGAGCATCCAGAAGACGGCGCCGGGGCCGCCGATGGCGATGGCGATGGCGACCCCGGCGATGTTTCCGAGCCCGACGGTGGCGCTGAGCGCGGAGGCGAGGGCCTGGAAGTGCGAGACCTCGCCCTTGTCGCTGGGGTCATCGAAGCGGCCGCGGACGACGTCGATGGCGTGCCGGAAGGCGCGGATGTTGATGAAGCCCATGCGAAGGGTGAAGAAGACCGCGCCGACGATGAGCCAGAGCACGATGAAGGGGATGCGGGGGCCCTCCATGAGGTGGGTGCGCAGGTCGGTGGAGAGGTGCCGGATCTCTCGGAAGTGGCGTTCGATGGAGACATCGCGCTGGACGGTGATTCTGAGTTGCTCTCCTTCGAGCGGTGAACCCATGCGGGGGGTGAGGATTGGGGCGTCGTCCAGGAGGAAGGCGAGGCGTGCGCCGGCGTGTTCCGTGCTGAGTTCGCGCAGCCGAGCGATGTCCGGATGCTCCTGGTCGAGGCTGAGCGAGAGTGCAGCGCGTTCGCCATCCGGGGCCCGGACGATGGCGACGTCGCTGATGAGGCTTGCCGGGAGGAGGGCATCGGTGCGCAGCGGAATGGCGCGGAATCCGGTGACGGCACGATCGCCGGAGCTTCCGGCCCAGGCGTGGACGGTGCCGATGGCGAAGCGCACATCATCGTCCGCGGGGAGTTCGGTGATCCACTCCTCGAGTGCGGTGCGCTCTCCGGAGAAGGCGAAGCCCTCGCGGAGTTCGAACCCGAAGGCGCGGGCGGACTGTCGTGCGCGCCGTCCGGCGTCCTCGTTGACGATGGCGAGGGACAGCTCGCCGGAGGGGCGCAGGCGATCGCGGACGGCGTCCGGCAGCACGTTGAAGAAGAGCGCGCGGTAGAGGATTCCAACCAGCCCGCTGAACGCACGGTCGATGCTCTCTTCGATGGCCGAACGTGACGCGTCGTCGCTTGCCTCGGGGACCCATGGCTCGATGCGCTCGGGGAGGATCTGGAGTGCCTCGGCGCGCTCGCGTGGCGCCATGGCGTCGAGGGTGCGCTGGACCTCGGCACCTGTGCGATCCGCGTCGAGTCCTGGCGATTCGGCGGCGGGCGCGGGCGTCGTCTCGGCGGGTTGGGTCGGGGCGTCGGCTTCACGCTGCTCGGCCCGGCTGTCCCGCTCCTCGACCTCGGCTTCGCGCTGCATCTGGCGTCGTTGTTCGTCGAGGGCTCCGGAGACGCCGCGGTGGTCGAGGGGTGCGGAGTCGAGGGCGCCGGGCGCGTTGACACGGGGTGGGGTCGCCCCGGGGATGTCCTGTGCGGCGAGGGAGCCGGTCGAGCAGAGCAGCAGGGCGAGGATCGACGCGGGGACCCATCGACCGGGCGCGTGCCGGAGCGGGCTGGGAATCACGGGCGCGAGGAGCGGAGCGGTCATGGGCGGCCTTTGGGGGGAAGTGTACGGGGTCGCCGGCGACGACGATGTGTCGAGCGGTTGCCACCGACCTGTCAAGGAGGTCGGGAGTCGGGACGTTCGTACGGTCAGAGTGCGCTGGCGGAGCGCAACCAGCCGAAGCGCAGGGCGAAGGTGACCCGATCGGGCAGGTCGGTCCAGTCCGGGCCGAAGGTGGACCAGGAGAGCGCTGCGCCAGTGGACCAGGAACGGCTGGGTCGGTGATCGAAGCCCACGCTGATCCGGACCCCGGGACGGATGGAGCGGCCGCCTCCCTCGGTGGCCGGGCCTTCGAGCCAGAGGCCCGGCGCGAGCTGCAACCAGGGAATCACGGTGAAAACGTCGACGTTGGCGCCGACGCCGAGGTGGATCGCGTGCGCCCCGAAGGGCTGCGCGACCGGCTCGTTCTCCTCGCTCCCGTGGCCGTTCTCGGGAAAGAGGCGGATGGTGGTGATGTCCGCGCCGAGGGTGAGCGCCCGGGGGAGGCCCAGTGTGACCCCGGCCTGCAGCCCGGCGCCGCGCGCGTCGCCTGCGAAGGAGGGCTGGGCGGCATAGAGTGGGCCGCCAACGAGGAGCCAGTCGCCGGGAGAGGCCTGTGCGGCGGCCGAATCGGCGCTCAGCATCAGGATGGCGCCGACCAGCACGGGGATCGGGGCGGTTCTCGCGGTCAGGCTTGCGTTCACGGGCACTCCCTCGAGCCCGGCGGGGCGGGAGGAACGACGAGGCCGGGTGGCCCTCTCCATACCGGAATCATGGTCCCCGACCAAGGGTCAGGATGACCTGGGGCAAAGCCTGGGGTGGCGCCTCCCCGTCATGCGAACCTGGGCGTGGTTCGCGTAGGTGCTGCCTCTTTCCGGCGACCGCGGAGGGCGCACACAGTGCGCGGCTTGACAGCATCTGCCCCATCGTGTTCAACGCTGGGCGTTTCAGGCTCGGGCACCGCGCGGGACCATCTCCCGCTCGCTGACGGGCCCTTCTCCGACCTGCGACGAGGCTTCCGTGGCCATCAAGATCAAGAAGAAGGTCGACCGCGCGGCGGCCGACGATCCGAACGCACCCGATCAGATTCTGGTCGCCACGCGCGACACGTTCGACTGGCTGAACGACCACTGGAAGTGGGCCCTGGGCGGAATCGCCGGCCTTGTGGTGGTCATCATCGTCGGATCCTTCTCCCTCGAGGCGTGGCGGGATCGGCACGTGGAGTCGAGCATCGGCTTCTTCGAGGCTTTGGCCGTGATGAATGCTCCCCCGGGGGAGGAGGGGGTTCCTCCGAACCGGGCCGCGGACGTGGTCGCGCGCACCGAGTCGCTGCTGGCCGAGGGCGTCGCAGCCGGAGACCTGGTCCGTGTGCTTCGTGCGGGGGCGTTGCTCGCGCAGGGTTCCGGAGCCGAGGCACTGGCTGACCTCGAGCACTTCGCGGCGAGCGCGCGGCCGGAGGAGGCGCTGCTCGCCCGCTTCGCCATGGCCGTCGCCATGGCCGAGGCGGGGGATGTGAACGGTGCGCTGTCCACCCTCGACGCCGTTGTGGCCCAGCGCCCCGGCCTCGCCGCCGCGGCAGCCGTGCAGCGTGCACACATTCTGGATGCATCCGGGGACGAAGAGGCTGCCCTGGCGGCATGGGAGTCCGTGCTGGACGACTATCCCGCGGCGCCGGGGGCCGACTTCGCCGAGCAGCGTGCCCAGGGTCTGCGCATCGCCCTGGACCGGCATCCCGACGAGGAAGGTTGATTCGTCCCGTCACCAGTGTCCTTGTTCTCGGGTGTCTGCTGCTTCTCCTGTCGAGCGGCTGTGCGGCTCCGTCCGGAGCCGGGACGGAGCGTGCGTCTTCCGGTGTCGTGACGCCGTCCGAGTCCTACCGGTTGTCGACCCTCTGGCGTCAGCCAGTGCGGCTGGATGGACCCCAACGCGAACGGTTTGCCGACGAGAGCGCGGGTGTCGTGCTCGTGGAGGGGGCCGGAGTGGCCGTTGTCTCCACCGAGCGCGGACGCGTCGTGGGTCTGCAGCTGCACGACGGGAGCATTCGATGGGAGCACGAGGTGGCCGGTGGGGTGGTGGCACGACCCACGGTCTCGGGGCGTGATGTCTGGATCGCTGGTCTCTCCGGAGACGTCCTGGTGCTCGATGGCACGTCCGGTCGAGTCCGGGGGTCCCTTCGCATCGGGGAGCCGCTCGTGTCCTCGGTGGTTCTCCACGGCAACCGTGGTGCACTCGTCAGTGGCCGAAACACGCTCCACGTCTTCGACAGCGAGACGATGGAGCTGCTCTGGCAGCATCGGCAGCGCGTCACTCCGGATGTCCGGATGCGGGGTGCGGCGCGTCCAGCCATCACCAGCGCTGGGGTGTGGGCGGGCTTCTCGGACGGATCCCTCGTGCATCTCAGCCCCTCCGGGGAGATCGTCTGGATGCGGGATCTCGCCGAGGGCGAGCAGCGACTCCGCGACGTGACCGGTCAGGTGGTGGAGCGCGACGGCGTGGTCTATGCCACGTCGTTCTCGGGGGGCCTTCATGCGCTGGAAGCCGACACCGGGGTCCGCTCGTGGCGACTGGCCGTCGAGGGATCCGCGCCTCCGGCGTTCGTGGACGAGTCCACGCTCGTCGCCATTTCGGCCGACGGGGTGGTCCACTGGGTGGACATCGACAGCGGGGATGTTCGCGAGCGGCTTTCCCTCGAGCGGTCTGTCGCTGGAGTTCTCCAGCATGCAGGGCGCTTCCTCATCGTCCCTGGACGTTCCGACGGCGTGTTGATCCTGGATGCGCACCGTCCCTGGATCCACCAGCGCTTCAATCCGGGTGATGGCGTGGCGTCGCCAGTGGCCATTCGAGACGACACCATCGTCGTGCTCAGCAACCGGGGCGTGGCCTGGGCCGTGCGCATGGAGCGCGCCGGTACCCTGCGCTGACGTTCAGGACGTTCCGGTGCCCGGTCCGGGTTCACCCGGAGCGGGACTCTGGCCAAGGCGTCTGCGCCGCGCCTCGATGTCCTGGGGGGGCGCACCCCGGATGATCCGAGCCGGGTCGGCTTCTTCGTCGAAGGGGAAGTCCGCGCGCTGTTCCGGTTCGTCGGGGAGGGTGGCGGGAAAGTCGTCGCGCCGTTCGTAGTATCCTCTTCCGAACGGAATGGCGGAGTTCATGCACTTTCGCTCACGAACGGTCCAGGTCCAGTGGCGTTCGTCCGGCCAGCGTTCGGCAGGCAGCGGACGCAGGGCGCGGCTGGCCTGTGCCATAAGGCGCACGCGGTGCAGGTACTCGAACACGTCGCTCTTGAGGTAGAGACGTCCGCGGGCGACCAGCCGGCGTGCGAGCACGCGCATGATGACCGGATGAAGAACGCGTCGGTCCGCGTGGCGCTCCTTCCACCATGGATCGGGGAATGTGACGTGGAAGGCCTTGACCGTCGAGGGGTCGAGCAGAATCGGGATGGCGAGTTGCGCATCGGCGTGGAGCATCAGGGCGTTTTCGACCTGATGCTTGCGGAGCCGCTCGCGAGCCAGGCGCACGTACTTCTCCCGAACTTCGATGCCGAGCACTGGCGCTGGAGCGTGTTCGCGTGCCATGCCCACGAGGTGCGCGGCCCGGTGTGCGCCGATCTCGACCGCAACGGGCATGACCCCAGTCTGTTGCCACTGTTCGCGGAGGTGCAGCAGTTCTGCGATGCGGGCGGCGCGGGCGGCGAGCGCGCGGGGATGAAACAGCGACAGGAGCTCGGGTTCGACCGGGCCGAGCGGGGGCAGATCGGAGATCATCGTTCCATCGAGTCGGGGGTCGCGGCGGTCCGTCGCGCCTCGTTGATGCCGAAGTGGACACGGATGTGGGCTGACCGGATGGTGGACTGGAGGACCTCGGCCTCGACGTCATCGGCGACGTCTTCCTCCGACAGCTCCGTGATGTCGACGAAGGCGTCGCCCATGAACTCCGCAGCTCTCTGTCCGACGAAGAGAATGCCGAGGAGGACCAGGCAGAGCACGACGAGATTGAGGACGTGCATTCCGGTTCGTGGGGGGCGGTAGCGCCCGGTGTAGCGCATCGGTCCTCCGGCTACTCGGCCGCGTCTGGGTCGGGGTGGTGGGAGCGGATGTCCCGGAGGACGAGCTCGAGGTGGCGTGAACGCCGAGACTGCGCATGGCGCGGTGTGTAGAGGATGTCGACCCTGGCGCGAAGGTCATTGCCGCGCGAGGCGAGCCCGAACCCGAACGCCTGTACGGTCTGGCTTCCCTCCCGGAAGCGGACCTTGAGGTTGTCGCCACCGAGGGCCCTCGGAGCGAGCGGTTGGACGTCCCGGGACTCGAAGACGGGCTCCGGGTTTCCGTGCCCGAACGGCGCGAGGCGCTCGAGTTCCGAGAGAAGGCGGGAGGACAGGTCGGCGAGGCGGACGTGTGCGTCCACTTCGAGAAGCTGGTCACGCGCGGTTCCGTCGGGCAGCTGTGCGGTCACCGCGCTGTTGAAGCGCTCGCGGAAGGTCTCCAGGTGTTCGGCGCGGAAGGAGACTCCCGCGGCGACCCGGTGTCCGCCGAAGGTTTCGAGAAGGTCCCTGCAACCGTGCAGCGCGGAGAGGACGTCGATGGTTTCGGGGCTCCGGACAGAGCCCTTTGCGAGCCCGCGTTCGTCGATGGAGGTCACGATCACGGGCATGTGGAAGCGGTCGGCGAGCCGGCTGGCGACGATGCCGAGGACCCCGGGGTGCCACGTCGCATCAGCGAGCACGAGCGCGTTGGTTTCCGGGTGGACGAAGGTCTCCGCGACCCGGGTGGCCTGCTGGACGATCTCCCGCTCGCACTGCTGGCGCGCGAGGTTGATGGACTCCAGCTCGCGGGCGATGGCGTCCGCGGTCCGGAACGCGTCGGTGGTCAGGAGATCGACACAGCGGCTCGCGTCGCCCATTCGTCCAGCGGCGTTGAGGAGGGGTGCGACGCGGAACCCGATGGTGCGGGCATTGAGGCGGTCGCGGAGGGAGGTTGCGGTCGAGTCGTCGGAGAGGAGGCCAGCGGAACGCATCAGGGCGCAGATGCCGGGTCGGCGCGCGGAGCACAGGAGATCGAGTCCTTCCCGGACGAGGATACGGTTGTCGCCGACGAGCGGGACGACGTCGGCGATGGTGCCGAGGGCGACGAGATCGGTGAGCTCGGCGACACCGAGGTCGGGCCAGTCGCGGTCGTCGTTGGCGAGGAACTGCTGCAGTCCGCGGACGAGGGTGAAGGCGACGCCGACGGCGGCGAGCCCCTTGAAGGGGAAGCCGCACTGGGGCTGCATGGGGTTGAGCAGTGCGGCGCAGCGGGGAAGTCTCGGCCCCGGGCTGTGGTGATCGACGACGATGACGTCGATGCCCTGCTCGCGGGCGAGGTCGATGGCTTCGAGGTTGGAGGTCCCGCAGTCGACGGTGATGATGAGGTCGGGCCGCTGGGGCAGGTGGTCGCGCTTGAGGGCCGAGGGAGAGAGGCCCACGCTGGCATCGTGGCGCTGGGTGATCCGGTAGTCCACCAGAGCACCGAGGCGTCTGAGCGCGAGGAGAGTGACGGATGTGGAGGTGAGCCCGTCGACGTCGTAGTCCCCGTGCAGGTGGATGCGCTCGCCGCGTACGATGGCCCGTCGGATGCGTCGCACCGCGGTTTCCATGCCTCGCATGAGGAACGGGTCGGTCAGGTCTTCGAGTCGTGGCTCGAGGAAGGTCCGCATCTGCTCCAGCCCGTTGACTCCGCGGTTCAGGAGGAGTTGCGCGGTGAGGGGATGGATGTCGAACTCTCGTGCGTAGTGCTCAGCGGCCTGCGAACGTTGTGGGTGCCTTTTCCAGCGCATGGTGGGATCCGGTCGGGCTCCCGTGCGGGAGCCCGAGGTTACTTTGCCGTGACAAGGTAACCACGGTGGATGGCATCACGCCAGTCCCCACCCGGCGATTATCGCGTGACGCGGATTCAGAGTTCTGCGCTGGCGTGGCTGCTGAGCTTGAGCTGCTTCTCGCGCTCGGCCTCTCGGGCGTCGAGGTATCGGCTGGTGACCATGAAGATGGGCGCAGCGATGTAGATGCTGGAGTAGGTCCCGATGATGACGCCGATGATCATGGCGAGGCCGAAGGACTGGATGAGTCCGCCGCCGAGGAAGAAGATGGAGCCGACGGCGAGGAGGGTGGTGGTCGAGGTGAGGATGGTGCGACTGAGGCACTCGTTCAGGCTGCGGTTGGTGAGCTCGACGATGTCGAACCGGTCGCCTGCGAGTTCGATGTTCTCCCGTATGCGGTCGAAGTTCACGATGGTGTCGTTGAGTGAATAGCCGACGATGGTGAGGAGAGCCGCGACGATCGTGAGGTTGATCTCCTCGCCGAGGAGCATGAGGAGTCCGAGTGTGATGAGGACGTCGTGGGCGAGTGCGGCGACGGCGCCTGGCGCGTATCGGAGGTCGAAGCGAACGGCGATGTAGATGAGGATGCCGATCAGGGCGAGCAGGACGGCCTTGATCCCGTCGTTTCGGAGCTGGGCACCGACGCGTGGTCCGACTGTCTCGACGCGCTCGATGTTGGCGTAGACGTCGCCAAAGGAGTCGCGCAGCCCCTGGTCGAGAACGGACTGGATGGCGCGGACGCGAACGAGGAAGCGTCGATCGGCTGGGTTGCCGAAGGTGTCGGTGCTGGTGTCGTCGAGTCCTGCGCTGGCGAAGATGGCGTCGATCTCCTCGGCGAGGGCGGGGGCCTGTTGGGCGAACACCCTGGGATCGATGATGCCGGCGATCTCGTCGGCGTTCTCGAGATCGTAGGCGGTATCCGGCAGGTGGACGAAGAAGCGGTCTCCGCTGGTGTCGCTGTACTCGACGCGGGCGCCTTCGCCGAACCGGGCCTGGATGGCGTCGGCGGCGGCCTGTCGCAGCGCGGGCTGGATCGCGCTGGTCTCTCGTGTCTGAATGAGCCACTCGTTGTCGGAGGCGCTTCCGAAGCGCTGGACGGAGACGCTCTCGAAGCCGAGTTCCTGCTCGACGACCTGCCGGATGTCCCCGTCGGTGACTTCACCGTTGAAGCGGACGATAATGTCGGTTCCGCCGGCGAAGTCGATGCCGTAGTTGGGGCCCGGCCAGACGACGAGGGCCAGGAGGGCGAGGAGGACCAGTGCGGCGGAGACCATTCCGAAGGTGGAACGGCGCCCCATGAGGTCGAAGTTGTACTTGGCGGCGGAGGAAGCCATGGGTGGTCCTCGTTAGAAGCTGATGCGCGAGACCTTCGCGCCATCGAGCAGGTAGTCGAAGCCGATCCGGGTGATGATCAGCGCGGTGTACAGCGAGCAGAAGACCCCGACGAGCAGGGTGAGAGCGAAGCCGCGGATGGGCCCGGAGCCGTAGGTCATGAGCACGATGCACGCGATGCCGGTGGTGACGTTGGCGTCGATGATGGCGGAGAAGGCCTTGGCGTAGCCGGACTCCACGGAGGAACGCAGGGTCTTGCCGAGCCGCAGTTCCTCCTTGATGCGTTCGAAGATGATGACGTTCGCGTCGATCGCCATGCCGATGGTCAGCGTGATTCCGGCGATGCCGGGCAGCGTCAGGGTGGCGTTGAAGAAGGCGAGGATCGACAGGATGAAGATGACGTTCAGGAAGAGCGCGACGTTGGCGATGAGTCCTGCTAGCTTGTAGTACCAGAGGATGAACAGCAGGACGAGAAGGAATGCGACGGTGAGGGAGATGGCGCCGGAGCGGACCGACTCGGCCCCGAGGGTGGGGCCCACCTGGGTCTCGAACTGGAGCTCGATGGGGGCGGGCAGGGCACCGTTTCGCAGGACGATGACGAGGCGCTCGGACTGGTTGTAGATCTCGTTGTACGATCCGGAGCGGCCCATGGTGATCTGGGCGCGTCCGCCGGCGATGCGCTCGTTGATGCGGGGTGCGGAGGAGATGATGTCATCGAGGACGATGGCCATCTGCTCGTCGACATGGTTGCCGGTGAGGTCCGCGAAGAGGCGTGCGCCCGTGGCGTCGAAGGTGAGGGAGACGTACGGACGGTTGTCCCGCGGGTCGACGGCGACGCGCGCGTCGGTGATGTATTCGCCGGTGAGCTGCGCGGTGGAGGAGAGGAGCATCGGCTGGTACCCGACGACCTCGACTTCGGCGGTCGTCCGGTTGGTCTGTTCCACCTCGATGAAGCGAACCTCGGTGCCCGCGGGGGGTTCCACGTCGCGGAAGAGTTCGCGGAGCACCTCGAGGGACTCGCCCTGTGGCCGGTCGCCGCGCATCGTGACGCCCTCGCGTTCGGGCAGGTCCACGGTGGTGAAGAAGGTCCTGTCCTGCGGATGGACCATCTTGAACTGGAGCTGCGCGGTGGTGCCGATGAGCTCCTTGGCCTGTTCGAACTGCTCCTCGTTGAGGCCGGGGAGCTGGACGATGATGTCGGTCTCGCCGCGTCGGCTCAGCGACGGTTCTGCGACGCCGAGGGCGTCGATTCGGCGCCGGATGGTCTCGATGGCCTGTTCGATCGCGTAGGCCTTCTGCTGCTCGATGAACTCGGAGTCCATCTCGTAGCGCACGGCGCCGCCGGCCTCGGGGACGACCCGAAGGTTCATGAGCTGGATGGTGTCATCGTCGAAGACGTCGCGCACGGCGATGCCCTCGGCGCGCACGCGGATCGCGGGGGTGCCGGCCAACCGCTCGACGGTGACTCGTGCGTCCGGGTGGCTGCGCCGCGCCATGCGACGGAGATCCTCGACGTACCGATCGACGCGGTCACTGATCGCGCGGTCGACGTCGACCTGGTACTGGAGGTGAAGCCCCCCCTGCAGGTCGAGGCCCGGCGTGATCCGCGCGTCGATCGTGTCGGTCAGCCACGCGTACCATCCCGGCCACGAGTCGGGGTCGTCCTCGTCGACGGCATAGAACGTGGGAATCAAAAGGATGACGCCCGCGACCATGGCCACGATCATCACCACGAACCTTGTCCACCAACCGCCTTCCATGCTCTCGTGTCTCCGGCTCGGGCCCGGCTCCGCGACGAAACTCGTCGTCGTGCGGATGCCTCGGGGCTCATCGATATGGGGCGACGCCCGCTCGCGGGTCAGTCGTCGTCGCTTCCCGTGTCGCCTTCCTTCGCGTCATCCTTCCCCTTGCGGCCCTTTCGGCGGCCCGGAGCCGGCTCCTCGGTTCGCGTGGGAGTACTCTCGTCCTTCTGCATCACGTTCTGACGCGCAACCTTCATTCGCGTCTTCGGCGCGACCTCGATGGTCACCCGGTCGGTCTCGATGTCGACGATTCGGCCGTAGATTCCCCCGGAGGTGATGACGCGGTCCTCGACCTTCAGCGCGGAGCGAATCTCCTCGAGCTTCTGCTGTTCCTTGATCTGCGGGCGGATCAGCAGGAAGTAGAAGATCAGCAGCATGCCAAGAAACATGAGCCCCGTCGACAGGCAGTCGGCTCCCGACGCCTGGGCGAGCATGGGCTGAAGCGGGCTGGTCATCTCGGACAAAACCGGGGAACTCGGACGGAGTGCGAACCGCAGGCGAATCTGGTCGGCCTTCGCGGAGCGCGAGGGGTTATCAGACCGGGATCCGGGGGTCAACCCCGGAGCCTCCCTGCGTGCGCGCTCCCATGTCGGGTCCGCCGGTGCCCTGCCACCGCCGCATGGTGGCGTTCATCCAGCGTTCGTAGTCCCCCCGGATGATGGCGCTGCGCGCCTCGCGCACGAGGTCGAGGTAGAAGCGGAGGTTGTGGATCGAGGCGAGCCGGGGGGCGAGGATTTCCCGGGACCGGAAGAGATGCGCGAGGTACGCGCGGGAGTGGGTCGCGCAGACGGGACAGGGGCACTCGGCGTCGATGGGTCGATCGTCCACGCGATGTCGGGCGTTGCGCAGGTTCAGGGCGCCCTCGCGCGTGAACAGCTGACCGGTGCGGGCGTTCCGGGTGGGCAGAACGCAGTCGAACAGGTCGATCCCGGCCGCGATCGCCTGCAGGATATCCCCGGGTTTGCCCACTCCCATGAGATAGCGGGGTCGATCCTGTGGCATCCGGGGGGCGATCTCGTGCAGCACTTCGTCCATCTCCGCGGCGCTCTCGCCGACGGCGAGGCCCCCGAGGGCAAGACCCTCGAACGTTCGCCCCTCGAAGGACAGCGACGACAGCGCGTCGAGGTGCTCCCGCCGGAGTGTCCGATCGGTGCCCCCCTGGACGATGGCGAAGGTGGCCCCGTCGAGGTGGCGCGCGGCCTGAAGGCTTCGTTGTGCCCAGAGGGTCGTGCGCCGCATGGCCTCCAGGATCCGGCTGCGGGGGGCGGGGAGGGCGGGGCAGTCATCGAGCACCATCCGGATGTCCGAACCGATGACCCGCTGTGTCTCGATGACCGACTCGGGCGTGAACGCGTGGCGGCTGCCGTCGAGGTGCGACCGGAAGCGGACGCCATCGTCGTCCACCCTGGCGAACCGCGAGAGGCTGAAGAACTGGAAGCCTCCGGAGTCCGTGAGGATGGGGCCATCCCATGCCATGAAACGGTGCAGGCCGCCCATCTGCTCGAGGACCTGCTCCCCGGGGCGCAGGTACAGGTGGTAGGTGTTCCCGAGGATGATCCGGGCGTCCATGTCGACCAGATCGCGCGGCTCCAGTCCCTTGACGGAACCGACGGTCCCCACGGGCATGAACATGGGCGTCTCGATCCGGCCGCGGGCGAGTCGGATCTCTCCGGCTCTGGCGGAGGTGGCGCTGTCCTGCTGTCGGGTCGTGAACTCGAGTCGGCTGGTCATGATGCGGGGGGGCAGGGCGGGCCGGGCAGAAACATGCTGTCGCCGTAGGAATAGAAGCGGTAGCCGCACCGGATGGCGTGTTCGTAGGCCGCCCCGACGCGCGCGGTTCCCCCGAAGGCCGCCACGAGGGCCAGCAGGGTGGAGCGCGGCAGGTGGAAGTTGGTGAAGAGGGCGTCGACCACCCGCCACCGGTGTCCGGGGCGGATGAGAAGGCAGGTGGAGTCGGCTCCGGCGCGCGGAACGTCGTCGCTGGAACCGAGTGCAGCGGCTTCGAGCGTCCGGACGACCGTGGTGCCGACGGCCACGACCCGTCCACCTGCGGCGCGGGTCGAGCGAATCAGTGCTGCGGTGTCCTGCGGGACGTCGTACCACTCGCGGTGCATGGGATGGGCGGCGAGTCCTCCGTCGCCGACTGGTCGGAAGGTACCCGTGCCCACGAGCAGGGTCACCGGTGCGGTGCGGACGCCCCGGTCCCTTACGGCGTCCAGCAGGTTCCGGTCGAAGTGCAGACCGGCCGTCGGTGCGGCCACGGCACCGGGTCGTTGTGCGAACACGGTCTGGTAGCGTTCGGCGTCGTCCACGTCCGCCGCGTCGTCGAGCCGCTCCCGCCTGCGGACGATGTAGGGAGGAAGCGGCATGGCGCCCCAGCGTTCGAGGACGTCGAGGAGCGACGGTTCGTCGCAGGAGAAGAGGGCACGGCCGCCATCGGCCCGCTCGACGAGCGTCAGCGAGGGACCGTTCCCGTCCAGAAAGACCTGTTCGCCATCGCGAAGCGTGCGATTGGAGCGGTGGAGGGCGACGAAAGGCCCTCCGTCCTCTTCCCAGCGTCCTTCCTCGCCGAGTCCCACGACGAGAAGCTCGACCGCACCACCGGTACTCCGGCGCCCGTGGAGTCGCGCGGGGGTGACGCGGGCGTCGTTGACGACGAGCAGGTCGCCTGCGCGGAGCAGGTCGGGCAGATCGCGAACGGTGCGGTCCTCGAAGCTGCCCGTTCCGGGGACGACAAGCATGCGGGCGTCCGGGCGCCGCGGTGTGGGGCGTGCGGCGATCTGCGACTCGGGCAGGTCGTAGTTCCACAGGGCGCTGTCTTCAAAACTCGTCATGCACCGTCGGGATTGCTAGGATCCGGTGCCGTTCGGGACAGGAGGGGCCGCACGCGGCCTCCGGTCCACAGCCGGAAGGAGGAGTCCATCATGTCCGAAACGCGTCGAGAGGAAAGGGGGGCACGGTTCTCCCCGCGTCTGGCCGCTGCAGGTGCAGCGTTGGCCGTGCTCTTTGCCGCGACCATCGTGGCCAGTCAAACGCTTCCGGATCGGAGGGTGTCCTACATCTCGGTGGTCGAGGCGCCAGCGGGCATGGGGGCCGGCGACATCCTGCCCGCACTCTCGCCGCTGGATTCCCGGGCCGCGGTGGCCGGGGCGATGGTCGAACTCGAACGGGCCACGGCTGCGGCGGCCGAGGCAACACCCGAGGTGCCGTGGGGGCGCTGGGGCCTCGCGGACGTGCAGGTACACGCGGAACGAATCCGCTGGGACGACGGACGGGACGCGTACGTGGCGGAGCTGGATGACGGCAGGACGGCCATCCTGACGCTCGAGCGCGGACCCCAGCGCCATCTCGAGGCCCTCGTGGGGCGCCACCCGGAGCCGGGCCAGGCGGCGGTGGTGCTCGACGCGACGACCGGTCGCGTCATCGCCCTGGCCGACGCCCACAACGAGGAGCGCATCGGTCCCGAGCTCGCGCGGCGGAGCCTGGCGTTCGCCGCATCGGTGTTCAAGGTCATCACCGGGGCTGCGCTCATCGCGGACGGCCACGTCACCCCCTCATCGGAGGAGTGCTTCAGCGGTGGCACGAGTGGTTTCGAACTGTCGCACCTGACGCCCAACCCCGCCCTCGACCAGACGTGCTGGAGCTTCGCCACGGCGATGGCGCGATCGGGCAACGTCATCTTCGCGCGTTTCGCCGATCGGTACCTGACGCCGGCACGGCTGCAGGAGCATGCGGAACGTTTCGGCTTCAATGCGCGGATCCCGTTCGAGATGAGCATCGAATCGTCCCGCGCGGTCATGCCGGAGGACCGGATCGAATTTGCACGGGCCGCCGCAGGGTTCCGCCACTCGTGGCTCTCACCACTGCACGGGGCGATGATCCAGGCCGCGATCGCCAACGACGGGGTCATGATGGTTCCGGCCATCGTCGCGGCCATCGAGGAGGCGGACGGAACGGTGTCCTACGTCCACCGGCCGGTGGAGTGGCGCCGGCCAATGTCGCCGGAGCACAGCCGACTGCTCGATCAGACCCAGGCGGATACGTGCACCACCGGCACCGCCCGAAACTACTTTGCGCAGCGCAGCGGCTGGCCCGCGGATCTGCGTGTGCGCGGCAAGACGGGCACGCTGTCGAACCGGCCCGCCCACGGGGTGAATCCGGAGGTCTACTTCCTCTACACCTGGTTCACCGGACACAGCGCGCGCGGCGAGCGTCGCGTCGCCGTCAGCGGTCTCGTCGCCAGCACCCCCACATGGTGGGTCCGGGGAAGCCACCTCGCGAGCGAGGCCGTGCTGGCCAGCCTCCGGTAGAGACGAGTTCGCTTGACGGCGGAGCCGGCGGCGGATATACGCGCTCGCCGTTCCCCGCCCAAGCGCGGCGAACTCATTCGGCGATGTAGCTCAGCTGGTTAGAGCAAACGGCTCATATCCGTTAGGTCCGGGGTTCAAGTCCCTGCATCGCCACTCCCGAACGCATGAGACCCACAGGTGAACCGCCCCAGGTGTCACCCGTCCCGGCTCGTGAGGGTTTCCTTGAAGAATTCTCCGAGAAGGGTAGAATCCGAGGCTTGCGACCCGGCCAGTCGAGCCAGGCCTGCAAATCGAGTGGCAACGATGGTCTCCCCATCCAGCCCGAGCATGTACCCCGAACGTCGCGGCAGGTCGCTGCGACCGCATGACACCGCGTGGTGCGTCACGAAGCACGAGACAACGGAGGATGACCCGAATGCAACGTGACCAATTCCTGGCCGAAGTGGACGCCATCCTCGCAGAACTCGGCAACCGCACCCACTATGACGTGCTCGGCGTGCCGCAGGATGCCTCGAGTCAGGACATTCGACACGCCTTCCACGGCATGGCCAAGAAGTTCCACGTGGACGCGCATCCGGACCTCAAGGCCGATGACGCCGTGCGGGACAAGCTCCAGAAGGTCTTCGGCGCCATCAACGAGGCGCAGCGGGTCCTCGGCAACCCCGCACGGCGTCAGGAATACGACGAGAACCTCGCGGCCGGGGATGCGGCCGCGGCAGGAGCCGAGGTGGAGGCCATTCTCCGCGCGGACGAACTGTTTCGGCTCGCCAAGCGGCTCGTCGAACGCGGCGATCTGTCCCAGGCGCGGTCCAACCTCAACACGGCACTCGAACTCAACCCCGACGAGCCGCAGTTCCTCGCATGGAGTGAATGGGCAAAGTACGGACTGCTCGACAAGCTCCCGAAGGGAAAGGCCGTGGACAAGGAACGGGCCGGCGTGAAGGTGCGGCTGCGAAAACTCGTGGAGGAGAACGAGAACTGTGCCGATGCGCACCTGTTTCTCGGACACGTGGCCCGCAACGACAACGACGCCGAGCTCGCCGAGCAGAGCTACCGAAGGGTGCTGGAGCTGCGCCCGAAGCACCCGGTCGCCACCTCGAACCTCCGGTTGATCCGGACGAGAAAGAAGAACACGCAGAAGGGCTTTCTCGCCAAACTGTTCGGCAAGTAGCGCGGCGCCGTCGCGCGCACGAGCCATGTCTCGTTCCTGCGTCCTTGCCGCGTGGACCCGACTACCCTGTCCCGGTCATTCAATGTCCGATAAGATACATTATGTAAACTCGTGCGTCCCATTGACCCCTCCTCCGTCCAGCCTTAGCTGAGCGACGGTCGGAAGACCCGGATGCCGGGTCGAGCACGGGTCCGTTGCGGACCATGTCCGCCTCCCGAGGCCCCCTCGATGTCCGCCGGAATCGAGGCCGTATCCTCTCTCTCTCCGTCTTTCTCCTGCACGCGATGCTTCAGGTTTCCAGACGCGTCGAGTACGCCCTCCGTGCGGCCCTGCACCTGGCGGCGCTCCCGTCGGGCGAAGTGGTTCCCTTCCGTGACCTCGCCGAGCGCGAGCACGCACCGAAGGATTTCCTCGCGAAGATTCTCCGTTCGCTCGTGCAGGCTGGCCTCGTTCAGTCCGTGCGTGGCGCGGGTGGAGGCTTCCAGCTTGCGCGGAGCGCGGACGAGATCACCTTTCTCGACGTCATCGAGGCAGCAGACGGCCCTGTGGCTCTCAACGATTGCACGCCCCAGGGCGATGGATGCCAGCACAGCATGGACTGCGGCATGGCGCATGTCTGGCACGCGGGTGAACAGGCGATGCTCGAGGTCTTTCGCCGGACACGTCTCGCTGATCTGCTGCATGGCGGGTCGGGCATCGCGCCGTCGCGCGTCCCTGCTGACCGACCCGTGAAGCCTTCCCTGAACGCCTGACGCCGTCGCGCGAATGCACGACGGCGTTTCGGATGGTGAGGCCGGATTGCGCCGGCCGCGATTCAGTGGCCGGCCTGCAATGTGATGCGCTGACCGACGGACACCTCGACATTTGCCGTCAGGATCACCGCGGTGCTGTAGTTCTCTCCGACGTAGATGGCCATGGCCTCACCGACGAACTGCCACGGCAGCAGGGAGCGAACCTCCTCCTGGTACGCACGGCCTTCGCGTGCGAGACGGATGCTCTCGCCCATGTCTTCGCGCTGCCACATGAAGAACCGGTTTCCGACGCGGACGCCGTCGTTCTGGCCCAGGTCGATGAAGACCGTGTGGAACTGGTGCATGAAGCGAATCGGGTCGAGTCGGTCGATGATCTCCCCTTCGAGGTCCACCGTGTTCTCCCGCGGCTCGACGAGAAGAATCTGCGGCTGTGCGACGAACAGCAGGTCGTCGCGTTCGATGGTGTCGTACAGATCGGTGATCTCGGCCGAGAAGAGCGGTGTGGACTCGTGCGCCTGCGTGACGCGAACCCGGCCTGTCGTGCGATACTTCACCGCGACGGTCTCGCGGCGGTCCTGGATTCGGCCCTCGACGCGGTTGATGACGTACTCGTCCCCGATGCGAACGTTCTCGGGTTCCTCGAACTCGAGGTAGACCTCGTCGAGGGGTTGGAGCAGGCGACGGTCGGCCCTCGCGAATCGCAAGGTCCCGACGGAGGGGATCTCCGTCGACGTGTAGAAGCCGCCCAGCGGGAAGTAGAGCCCGGCGCTGTCCGGGAGCGCGGCGGCCTGATGCCGGGCGGGCCCGTCCGCGGGTCGAAGCGCCCGCGGGCCCAGGAAGATGACATCTCCGGGGTAGATCCAGTGCGGGTTCGTCACGTGGGGATTCCACGCCCACAGCTGCGGCCACATCTGCGAATTACCGAAGTACAGCTCGCTCAGGCCCCAGAGGGTATCGCCCTGCCCTGCGACGTGCACAGGGGTGTCATCATGGAACTGATCCTGCGCGACGGCCTCGTGAGCGAGAGCTCCGAGCGCACCGGCACCGGCTGCCGCCAACAGGAGTGTTCGAAGAAGTCGAAGAGTCATCTGGAGTCCTCGCGGTCGGGGTCGGTCACTACTCGAGTTCACGGAGTCGTTCGGCGGCACGCCTGGCGGAGTTCGTGCCGGGGTGCATGTCCACGAGGGTGCGGAGCACCTCGATCGCGTCGCTGCTGCTCTGGAGACGCTCGTGTGTCAGGGCAATCTTGAGCATGGCGTCGGCGGCCTTGTTGCCGCCCGGGTGTTCGCTCACCACGCGCTGGAAGTACCGCAGCGCGTCTTCCCACTCACCGAGGCCGTAGTAGCACTCGCCGATCCAGTAGAGCGCGTTGTCCGTGTAGTTGGGCGGTGGTCCCATCTCCAGAACACGTCTCATGGAAGCCAGTCCCTCGCGATACTCGCGCGCATTGAACTGCTGCAGTCCTTCCTGGTAGAGCTCGAGCGCGGACAAGTTCGAGGCGGGGCTCTGCGCCGCGAGCTCACGGGATGTCGGAATACGTTCCGAGTCCGGGATGACGGGAGGAAGGGGTCCACGCGTTCCGCCGGAAGGAGCGGAAGGCGGGGAACCCGGAGAGCCGCCGCCCCCGAAGCGCTGCTCGAACACGTCCTGTGTGATGACGACGTGTTCGCCATCGGTTTCCGGCGGCGCCGGGTCAACCGGTCCGAGGCTCTGCGTTGGAAGCTCGGGCATCATGCGGCGCGGCTGTCCCGTGTGCTGCTGTCGTGGCGGCGCGCTCGGCTGGGGCGCGTGTCCCTGCCAGCCCCAGGACTGTCCTGTCGAGGGCGCCGGAGGACCACCGGCAGCCCGCATGGAGGCGCCCTGCTGCTGAAGCGCGATGCGGTTGGCCTCCACCCGATCCTGGAGCAGGTAGAGACGCGACTCCCCGTCCTCGATCCTCACGCGCAGCCGAGCGTTGTTGCGCTCGAGATCGGCGATGCGGGCCTGCATCTGTTCGACTTCGTCCGGCGTCACGGTGTGCTGAGCACCGCCGCATGCGGTGACGCTGCACCCGAGGCCGATGGCGGCCACGAGGGAGAGTGTGATTCGACGGATGGCGTACGGCATGGGTTCCACTGGGAATCGGGCGCGAGAGGCGCTCGTGGACGACTCAACCCGAATCGTTCCCGAAGGTCAAAATTCTCGCGGTCACGGGGTCTCCGCGCTCGAAACCTCATCAGGACCCGCGGCGCCGCAGGAGGGTTCGGGCGTAGATGGCTGCGATCCAGAGCATGGCGAGGACCCCGGGCCAGTCACCGAGTCGCATGTAGGGGGTGCGCCCCGCACGCAACATCGGGACGTCCATGAGGAGCGTCTCTTCGACGAAGGTCTCGGTGTGCTGCACGACCCGGCCCACGGGGTCGATGAAGGCCGAGACCCCCGTGTTGGTCGACCGGATCAACCAGGTGCGTTGCTCGATGGCCCTGAACACGGCGAGCTGCTGGTGGAGCCAGGGCTCGCTGGTGTCGCCGAACCACGCGTCGTTGGTCAGGTTCACCAGCAGGTCGGGTCCGAGCGTATTCAGCATCCGGCCGAATCGCGGAAGAATGTCCTCGTAACAGTTGAGGATTCCGATCCGCCATGGCTCTCCGCCATCCTGCGGCAGCGGGAGCACACGGACCTCCTGACCTGCGGAGAAGTCGGATACACCGGGCAGGATGTTGATCAGGTTGACTCCGGTCGATCGGTAGAGAAACCGCGCGAGCGGCACGTGTTCGCCGAATGGCATCAGCTTGACCTTGTCGGCCATGCCGAGCACGCGGCCTTCCCCGTCCAGCAGCAGCGCGCTGTTGAACGCCTCCCAGCCTCGCGGGTGGTCGCCGTAGGGGGGAAGGTGCGGCCGGGAGCCGGGCGGGAAGGTCTCCGTCGTGACGACCCCGGTCAGCAGCGGAACGTCGAATCCGCGGTGGGCGGGGGCCCGGTCCTCGACGCCGAGTCCAGTGGCCTCGTCCACGCGCCAGTCTTCCACAAGGGGAGCCGTGCTGGGCGGGATCCACGTGACATTCCGCTCCAGCCGCCATCCGACGCGGCGTCGTGTCATCGCTTCGGCGAGACTGTCCACCTCCTCGAGCACCTGGACGTACTGTCGCTCCTGGTAGGCCGTTTCGGGCCAGATGATGAGCTCGGCACCGGCTGCCGCGAGGTTCGCGCTATGGTGCTGGTGCAGCAGCAGGTTGTTGCGCATTCGCTCCGGGTCTTCCTTCTCGCGGATTCCGATGTTGGCCTGAACGACCCCGATACGGAGCGTCTCCGCGGCCGCGGATCGTCGGTCCGTCTCGGCGATGCGCACCGCGCCGTAGGTCAGGTTCCCCGCGAACAGAACAGCCACCATGAACAGGGTTCGCCATTCCAGGCGAGCGAATCCCGGACGTCCGCGGGCGTGGAGTGCGCCCCGGACGATCAGCAGGACTCCCACATTCACGCAGACGACCAGCCCCGTCAGCAGCAGAACGCCCCCGAGGTCCGCCGCCTGCGTGAAGAGGAGGAAGGCGGCCTGGCTGTTGCCGATGAACCACGGGAAGATCAGCGGGACGAGCATTTCGGCGGCCACCACCGCAGGGACCCAGGACCAGAGCAGAGGGACGCGTCTGCGCCGCAGTCCGTGGGCCATGGCCCCGGCGAGACCGAGAACGAGGGCCTGTTGTGCGATGAGGAGCAGATGTATGGGGAGGGCGCCCCACAGCGGAAGGTGTGCGAACTCCTCGAGCATGCCGACGATCCAGTAGAACCCCCCCGCGTTGGTGACGAACCCCGTCCACCAGGCCCAGCGGAACGCGTCCCGCGCGCGATGAACCCGTTCGAGCACGTGCATGAGCGGAACGAGGGCCACGAACGCCAGCGGGAAGAGGTCCCAGCGCGGGTAGCTCATGAAGAGCCCGACCCCGGCGGCAGTGGTCAGCATCAGACGCCAGAGGAAGCCGCCCGCCGCGTCCTGAACCGCTGCCTCCGGCGCGGGCGTTGCATCGTGGGGCGCGGTCAAGGAGCCTCCTCCCGACCATCGTGCTCCGGCCCGGCCCGGAGCACATCTCGTCGGGGTGTCCGAAGCCGGATGGCCGATGGAATCACGCTGAGGCGGCATGGGATCCGGCCGAGATCCTCGCCATCCACATCGAGCCAGGCCGGGCGCTGCTCGTCCAGCGGGATGGCTTCGATCTCCCGCGCCCGAAACGCCGTGACACCCTCCTGGCGATGGATACTGCCATCGTACAGGCGGGGTGCGAGGCGGGCAGATCGGAAGAGCGGAACGTCCGGCAGGATGAGGACCTCGAAGAGACCATCGTCGAGCAGCGCCTCGGGGGCGAGGCACATGCCCCCACCGCAGTGGCGGCCGTTGCCCACGATCACGTTGGTCACCGTCCATGTTCCGCGGTCGACGCCGTCGGCGACGATCCGGACGGGCGAAGGCTTCCAGCCGGCAAGCGCCCGCACCGTCGCGAGGAAGAACGACGTCCGCCCTCCCAGTCGCTTCGAGCCGCGGTTCACGTATCGGTCGACCAGTCCGCCGAGACCGAAGGTGACCATGTTGAGGAAATGTCGCCTCGCAGGCCGGCCCTCCTCGTCCGTCCATTCGAGCAGACCCGCGTCAATGAGCGGGGCGTTGCCGGACACCCAGTGCTCGAACGGGGTGTCCTCGGGGTCGAACGCATCGAGGAGACGCCTGAAATCTCCTCCCGTTCCTGCGTGAAGGGGACGAAGGGTGACCTCGCCGGGCGGGACGCCGGCAGAGAGGATGCCCTCGACAACCTCGCTGTGGGTTCCGTCGCCCCCGATGCTGACCAACTCCCGAGCGCCCTCCCCTACGGCTGCTCTCGCAAGCGCCGCGCCCTCGCCGGCGGTCGCGGTGCGGAGCACGCGCACATCGGCGGGGAGGCGCCGCTGCAGGCTCCGTGCCAGGGCCTCGCCCCGGCCGGAACCAGCGCGCGGGTTGGCGATGACGACCACGTCCATGCTCACGCGCACCGCTCGAGCACCACGTCCAGCAGGGATCGCACGGGGGTGCCGGCAGCCGTGAACTGTGCGGCACAGCGGCACGCGCTGGTCACGCGTTCACCGTCGACGCCATGCCAGGAGTCGGCGGCGGCCGCGGCAGCCCGCAGCGATGCATCGGGTCGGGCCTCCCGGTAGACGGGATCGCCCGCGCAGCATTCGTCGACGTCGTTCACGGCACGTGTGGTCACCACCTGGATGCCTGTGGCCTCGAGCACGGCGATCTCTTCCCTGGACGTGTCCGCCAGTCGCCGCTCCCGGCAACCGCCGTGCAGCGCCACGGTGACGGGCGAGAGGTCTCCGCATCGATCTCCCAGTTCACTGGAGTGCGCTGCGAGGACGGACCAGAGGGACGTCCAGCCGTCCCGGATCGCGAGGTCGGCGCAGTCGGTGATGCGCGGGTGCGTGTTCACGGAGGTCCCGCTGTCCGTTCCCAGCTCCTGTCGTCGTTGCGCGTCATCGAGTCCGAGTCGCTTTGCGGTGCCTCCGCAGCAGACCTGATCCTCCCTCCACGCGAGCTTCACTTCGCCGCCGAGCAACTCCCCGAGGAGGGCGAGTGTCCGCCGCACTCGGGTGTGTCCCTCCGACGAGGAGGCGTGATCGCAGCCTGGGAAGAAGGTGGCCACGACGGCCTTCTCAGCGACGCTCCGCTCCCGCGCGAGGAGACGGTTCAGGCCATCGGGGTCGTCCACGGCTGCGCCCCGGGTGGCGACCTGCTCGGCCAGTGGCCCGAGGGACATCGGGAGCGCGCCGGCGCGCACCGCATTGGCGCGGGCGGTGGCGAGCACTGTCGGGACATCGTTCCCGTGCTTGCAGAAGGACTGGCACCGGTAACAGGACGCGCATGACCAGAGCCGCTCGAGCGAGGCCTGGGTGGCGGGCATCTCGTTGCGATCGAGGGTGCGTGCGAGGGTCATCAGTCCCCAGGCCGACGCGTCCTCGGAGGCTTCGCCGAGGGCGGACGGACAGGAGAAGTGGCACAGCCGCGGGCACCATGTGCAGTAGTCGAGGGTGCGGAGCTCCTTTGGGGAGTGGGCGCTCATGCAGGATCTCCGGGGAGGTTCGGCGCCAGGAGCGGATCCGTTGCGCTCTCGGCGTCGTCGAGGCCGTGTGGGTGCACCCGCACGAGGGAGGGCCAGTGTTCTAGGAGCTGTCGCACGGCGCGCGGCAGGCGCTGCGCGTGCATCCCCCGCCCTGGCGGAAGGGTGATGGCCATGTGGGTCGCGTTACCGGCGAGCAGGCGTGCTCCCTTCACGGCGAGGAGCGGTGCCATGGGGCCCCACGGACCGCTGACGGACCAACCGCGCGCGCCTCGGGCCGGGGCTGTCGCGAACGGTTCCGGCAAGGCGCGCGGCTGAAGCCCGGCGTGCTTCGCCCGACGCGCGAGCAGCGCGCCTTCAGCGCCATCGGTGTCGATGATGAGCAGAGCGCTGTCCTCGAGATCGCCACCGACGATGAGCTGGCGATGGGGCGCGGCTGGGAGCAGATCCCGTGCAAGCTCGAGCAACCGGGGTGTCGGGATGGCGAAACACGTTCGCGGACGGACCCGGTCGACGGTCACGGTGGCGTTGAGGAGGATTCCCGTTCTTCCCTCCTGCCCGAGAAAGAGCGCACGGAAGTCGGGGCCGCTGGCTGTGCGTGGGGCGTCGACGGCCCGGTACGGGACGCCGGTGAGGTCGACCGCCCGGATTCCGGTGCAGCGCGCATGGGGGACCGGGGTGAGCCATGTCGCGGGAAGCAGTGGCGGTCGGGCCAGGGTGGACAGCACGCCGCGCGGTGCGGCGGTGCCGACCATTCGGCTGGCGGTGAGCCCGTGTGGCCGGAGGGTCTCCTCGAGTCCGCTCCAGGTCATGGGGCCGCGCACGGTGGCGGAGAGGCTGACGGGGTCGACGACCGCGCTGGCCGGCAGGGCGTCCAGCGCGAGCCATGCGGCGGCCGCGTGGGGCACGCGCCGCCCGGAGTGTCCGCCGGCCACTGGGACCCATTGCCGGTGTCCGTCCAGCAGACCGATCAGCTCACGCTCGGTACGGGGGCGTTCCTCCGGCAGCGGATGCCCGAGCTCCCGGTGGACCCGACTGGGCCAGATTCGTCCGTCGATGGGTTCCCGGGAGGTCATGGCCTGACCTCGTCGAACGGGGGAGCGTGCCAAAGCTTGCCGGGGTTGAGGCGATCGTCCGGATCGACCGCGTGCTTGACCCGGTCGAAGAGCGCACCTCCGCCGGTGTGATCGTCGATGAGGTGGGCGGCCTTGAGCAGCCCGACGCCGTGGTGGTGGGTGACGGCGCCCCCGGAGCGCGCGGCGGCGGCCAGCGCGGCGTTCCACGCCCGCGCATAGATCGTCAGGCACTCGTCGTCGTCGCGCCCGAAGCCGGCGAAGGTGAAGTAGATGGAGCAGCCGGCGGCATAGGCGTGGCTGAAGTGGGCCATGACGAAGACATGGTCGCCGAGGGCGCTCCGGACCGCGGCGTGCAGGTGCGGAAGGCGGTCCCAGGAGGCCGCGACCTCCATCGTGTCCACGAAGATTCCGGAGTCGTAGGCGGGCGATTGCTTGTACGAGACGTCGTAGCGGTGGGCGTACCAGTGGTCTCCCGGGGCAGTGCCGAGATCATCGAGGCGGTCCCCGAGGAGCCCGAAGAGGTCCGCAGCGCTGGCGTCCGCGTGTTCGTCGTCTGCCTCCTCGACCCCTGCGATCAGCAGGCATCCGTCGAAGAGGGTGTCGGCGGCCCGGTTCAGGGCGATGGGGGCCATGTCGGTCCGGCGCAGGAGACCGGCGCCGGCGTTGAGCGCGAAGCGTCGGGCCTCGCTCACGGAGACCCGCCGGTCGATCCACGCGCGCAGCCGTCGGGTGAGTCCGTCCGAGGAGGGTGCGGCCCCGGCGGTGGCGCGTCGGGCGCTGCTGATGAACGTGTCGAAGGCGTCGTAGAGCCGCAGAACAGCGGGGCGCTGCCCCTGTTGCAGGACCTCTCGCATCGCATCGAGGGCTTCGTCCACGGTTCGGGCGAGGAAGCCTCGATAGCGCCGGGCGCGCGGCAGGGGTTCGATGACCACGTCGGCGTCAACGAGGACGCCCAGCGTTCCTTCGGAGCCGACAAGGATCGGGAGTGCGTCGGTGTGGGGCGTGGGCACGTGCCGGAGATCGCCGTTCGCGTCCACCAGACGTGTCGCGAGAACGCGGTCCTCGATCTTGCCATGCCGGGTGGAGAGCTGTCCGGCGGACCGTGTGGCAATCCAGCCGCCGAGGGTGCTGCACCCGATGCTCGAGGGAAAGTGCCCGAGGGTCAGCCCGCGGCGGTTGAGGACGTGTTCGAGGCGTCCGCCAACCCAGCCTGCACCGAGGCGGGCGATGCCGTCCCCGGCGAGAGAGAGGTCGAGGGATGTCAGCCGTTTCAGGTCGACAGTCAGCCCGCCCCGGGTGGGAACCGCTGCTCCCGTGACGCCGGAACCGGCGCCGTAGGGGACCACGGGCAGGCCGTGTGCGGCGGCCATCCGGATGGTCTCCTGCACGTCCTCGATGGTGGCGGGCTGAACGACGGCGTGGGGCGGGCGGAGGCTATGCCGCCCTGCGCGGGTGTGGATCAGGAGCCATGGCCAGCAGTCCCTGCTGTAGAGCAGGCGTGCGGCGTCGTCGACACGCACCCGGGCGCTCGGCGAGAGTCGCAGGCGGAGCTCGTTGGCGATCGCATCGGGCAGGAACGGGACGCTTGGGGCGCCTTGCTGGGTGGCCATGGAGCGTTGCGGTCGGTGTGGAAGGAGGTTCAGACAGGGCGCTGGATCGCTCGGGGATCCGGGGCGTCGGAGCGTCCGGTCGGCAGCATACGCCCACCACCACGGGTGAGCAACAGGTCGAGCTGCTCCGTGCCCTTGCGGACCGTGCGCTCGAGTTCGAGCGAGCGGATGGCGCGCGCGAACGAACGGTGAGCACGCACCCCCTCCGGGAGCTCGCCCGCGTCCGGATGCACGACGTGGAGCGGGTGCTGGCGGGCAGAGCGGGTGACCAGATCGCGGAGGGCCTCGCGGCCGAGGCGTGCACCGGCGGGGGCGCCGTGCGGGGTGACCGGGGCGGAGAACTCGTCGCGAGTTGCAGGCAGCTCGGCCGAGGGGACGAGGACCACGGCGCCCTGCTCCACGAGCGGGACGGTCGGTTGCCGCACCAGATGCAGATAGGGTAGCAGAGCCGTCTCCAGGTCGCGCGCCGCGTGAGGCTCGACGAAGAGAATGAGCCCGTCGTGGGTGCCCGAGAGGTGATGAAGTGGCGAGTCGATATCGGTGGCGAGGGCCTGAAGCACGGCGGAAGGGGCACCGGCCGCGTAGGCAAACGACTCGTCGCCGGGGCACTCCGCGATGGCGAACACGGGCGGCAGGGCGCGGCCGATCCGTCGGAAGGCGCGATGAGCCGGGTGCTCCATCGGGGAGGCGGGGAAGACCGTGGACTCCAGGAGCTCCGGGTGCAGCACCTCCGCGAGCGTGCGCGGCGAGCTGGCGCCGACGAGCACCGAAGCGAACCCGCCGGTCAGGCCCAGCTGAACGTCGGGCCGTACACGGTGGAGCGCGATGATCACGTCCGCGTCGAAGAAGGCGGGGTCAACCAGGGCCGGAATCACCCTTCGCGTCGCTGGGTGCCTGAGCGGTTGCTCGGTGATGACGGAGCGGAATGTGCGGGGATCGGGCCGTCGAACCCGCGCCGGCTGTCGCCCCAGTGTCTGGCTGGCGAACAGGGAGCGGACGGTCTGCCGGTGGTCACCGGGACCGATGCAAGGGTCGGTTCCGGTGGGAACGAGCAGCACCTCGATCCTGGCCTCCGGCGCCAGTTCGTCGATCAGCGCGATGACGGTGTGCAGGGTCCCGGGATGGAGTGGTTCTTCCTCGTCGGGAACGAGTAGAACAACGGACCGGGCGCGGTGGAGAAGCTGGCCGAGCGGCGGGGCGTCCACCGGGTCCTCGGCAGCCTGTCGCAGAAGATCGTCCAGGTCCGGAGCACCCTCGTCCGGGAGGGAATCCTCGCGCGGCTCGATGGTCACGGACGAACAGTGGTCGAAGGCCTCGGCAACGACATCCTTCCACTGGCGAATCAGCTTGGTCGAATCGGAACCGCACATGAGCAACTCTTCGTCAGGCCGCAGGGGCAAGAGGGATGCACCGCGCACCCCGGCCGTCCGCAGGGCCAGCATGGTCGCATCGCCACCAATTCTCAAGCGGAGTGGCGCCGGCTTGACCGCCGCAGCGTCGCGCTCTACCGCCCTGTGCGACCTCCGGCAACGGATGGAACGTGAACCTCAGGAGCCCCCCATGCAACGCCGTGCCAAGATCATCTGCACCATCGGTCCTGCCACGAGCACGGAGGAGCGCATCGAGGAGCTCGCCCAGGCCGGCATGAACGTCGCCCGCCTGAACTTCAGCCACGGAACCCACGAGGACCATCGCGCGGTCTTCGAACGGGTGCGGCGGGTCGGAGCGAGGATCGGTCGTCCCATCGCGATCCTGCAGGACCTGCAGGGACCGAAGATCCGGCTCGGGGTCTTCCCGGATGGCCCGGTGGAGCTGGCCGCCGGGGATCCCTTCACCCTCTGGATGGAGGAACGCCCCGGCGACACCACCGGGGTCTCCGTGTCCTACGGACGACTGTGCGAGGAGGTCCGTGCCGGGGACGAGGTCATGATCGACGATGGCCTGCTCCGCCTTCACATCGAGTCGGTGCACGGGGAGCGAATCGAGACGCGGGTGGTGGTCGGGGGCACGCTCAGCGATCGCAAGGGTGTGAATCTCCCCAACAGCGGCCTGTCCCTCTCGTCCCTCTCGGACAAGGACCGCGAGGACCTCGCGTTCGGCCTGGAACTCGGCGTGGACTACGTCGCACTCTCCTTCGTTCGCAGCGCACTCGACGTGCATCAGCTGCGCTACCTGATGCCGCGCACCAACGATGCGCCGCACATCATCGCCAAGATCGAGAAGCCCCAGGCCGTGGAGAACATCCACGACATCATCGCCGCATCCGACGGCATCATGATCGCGCGGGGTGACCTCGGCGTCGAAATGCCCCCGGAGAAGGTCCCGGGCATCCAGAAGATGGCGATCGAACTCGCCAACCGCATGGGCAAGGTGTCCATCACCGCAACCCAGATGCTCGAGTCCATGACCAGCAGCCCCCGGCCGACACGCGCCGAGGCCTCGGACGTGGCCAATGCCATCTACGATGGCACCGCGGCCGTGATGCTCAGCGGGGAGACCGCATCCGGGGCCTATCCCGTGGAGGCGGTCACCATGATGCATCGGATCATCGAAGAGGCCGAGCGGGACGCGCGACCCGCGCGGGTCGGTGTTACCGAGGCACTGGAGCGTGGCCGGCTGCTCGTCTTCCCGACGGCCATCGCCCGGGCGGCGGTGGTCGCGGCGGAGGAACTGCAGGTGCGAGCGGTGACCTGCTTCACCATCAGCGGCCGCACCCCCCGCCTGATCATGAGCCAGCGCCCCACCCGCGAGATCATGGCCTTCACGCCCAGCGAACGCACGCTTCATCGAATGGCCCTGTACTGGGGCATCAAGCCCGTTCGCTCGGAGGTCCGATACAACACCGACGAGGTCATCGCACATGTAGAGGACGTCCTGCGGCGTGAGCATTTCGCCCGGGATGGAGATCAGGTCATCATCGTGATGGGGGTGCCGGTCGGGCGCGGAACGCCCACGAACACCATCAAGTTCCACTCCCTCGGCGAACATCGCCTGCTCGCCGAGGGGGACGAGGACTGACCGGTTGCAGCGTGGTATGCAGCGGTTCGGGAGCTGGTTTACGAGGGCTCTCCCGTGGCTCCGGGGAACCCCGGAGATAATGCGCACCGCCTCCACCTGGCGCAGCCACACCGCGCCCCGCAACGGCGAACACGCGCCGGTTCACCGACAGCAACGCAGTGGAGTGTGCTGCCGTCCGGTGCTCAGGAGACCACGCGGTTTCGTCCTGCGGCCTTTGCGCGGTAGAGCTTCTTGTCGGCGAGCTGCACCAGCAGGTTGGGGCGGGGAACTTCGCGACGCGCTGCGTCCGGGCCGCCGGGGTAGCACACGAGATACTCGGCGATGTCCGCCACGCCGAACGAGGCGGTCACGGTGATCTCCTCGCCGTCGACGATGAAGGGCTCGAGGCTGATGGCCTGGCGCACCTTTTCGGACATCTTGGCGGCGCTGGCGAGGGTGCTCTCGGGGGCCACGATGGCGAATTCCTCGCCCCCGTAACGCGCGAGGGTATCCGACCTGCGGATGACCCGCTGAACCCGTTCGGAGAACGTGCGGAGCACGGCGTCTCCGGCCAGGTGACCCCAGGTGTCATTGAGGTTCTTGAAGTGGTCGATGTCGGCCATGACCACCGCAAGCTGGCGTCCGTAGCGGAGCGAGCGCGCCATCTCGCGCTCCATGTGCTCCATGAAGTAGCGCTTGTTGTAGGCCTGCGTGAGCCCGTCCGTGGTCGTGAGGCGGTAGATTTCGGCGTAGTACTCGTTCTCGAGGTTCGCCCCCGACAGGAACTTGAGTACGGTGCGGCCGACACGAATCAGCGCGCCGTCCCGCAGAGGCACGCTCTCGATGAAGTCGTCGTCGACCATCGTGCCGTTTGTGCTGTCCAGATCCTCGCACACGTATCCGCTGGCGGTCCGCTTCACCACGGAGTGCTGGCGCGAGATGGAGCCGTCGTCGATGAAGATGTCGCACCGGGGGGCGCGGCCGATCACCTGCTTGGGCTGGTCAAGCGAGAAGCGCTTGCCGATCTCCTTGCCGACGATCATCACCAGGCAGGCGTTGTCGTGCACTTCCGCCCCCGCCTCCGCGTCGCTGCGACGAACAGCGGCCGTGATCTGTGTCGGCTTGGTGTCCTTGCCCATCACTACCCTGAAGCTCCGACCACCCCGAGGATGCCCGGACCGGAGGAGAACCCCCCTCCCTCCGGGCGCCGTATCGGGTGTACCGAACAGCTAAACGGCATGCGGCCAGTCATTGCAAGCCTCTCGTGGTCCATGGACCGCCCCGGCGGGATCTCGGCACGCAGGACTCAGTGGACGGACGTCAGCGCCTTCCCCTGCCCTGCCCGGTCTGCGGCGGCCCGGAGGTGCGCATGGTCGGAGTGCCCGAGGAGTCCGTGCGCAAAGCGCTTCGCAAGCTCCACCCCGGGCTGATCGTAGGAGGAAACCCCCAGCAGGCTGCCCGCGAGTCCGGTCGCACACTGCAGGAACATCAGCAGCGCCCCCATGCTGCGCGCCCCGGTGTCCTTCAGCGAGAGGGTGGCGTTGGGGCGTCCGGCCTCGGTGAGGGCCGCTCGAACGCCCCGGAGCTCCGCGGCCCGGATGTCGTCCAGCGACTGACCCTCGAGGTGCTGGAGACCGGCGAGAACAGCGGGAACGGCCGGAACGCGAAGGTCCCTGCGCTCCTCCACATCGAGCAGCAGGACACACTTGTCCGCCGGTCCCTCCATGAAGAGCTGAAGCTGGCTGTGCTGGTCGTTCGCCCCGAGCGCAGCGATCGGGGTCGGCCCCACGTTCTCGGTGTGACCATCCGCGTGTCGGCGCACTTTCCCGAGGCTCTCGGCCCAGAGCTGGACGAACCACAGCGCGGTATCGAACAGGCGTGTCGCATAGGGCATGAACACGAGGCCGCGGGTGCCCGCGTCATGGAGCGCCACCTGGTGCGCAGCGAAGCAGATGGCCGGATTGCTCTCGGCCTCCGGTGCGAGTGCGGCGTCCCGGGCCGCGGCCGCGCCGGCGAGCAGCGCCTCCACGTCCAGACCCGCCATCGCGAGCGGATAGAGCCCGACCGCACTGAGCACCGAGAAGCGCCCACCGACTCCGGGGGGCACGTCGAGCGTCACCAGCCCCTCCTCCTGCGCGAACGCGCGAAGGATGCCGGACTCCGGGTCGGTGGTCACCCGAACCCGGTCGCGAACCCCCTGGACGCCGAAGCGGTCGAGCAGCCGCTGGCGGACGGTCAGGAAGTTCGCCATCGTCTCCACGGTCCCGCCGCTCTTGGAGATGACGTTCACGCAGGTGCGTTCCGGGTCCAGACCCGACCAGATGCGTTCGAACTCGTGGGCGTCGACGTTCTCCAGCACGTGAACACGGCAGCCGGGATTTCCGGGCGTGCAGGACGAGAGGAGCGCACGGGCACCGAGGGAGGAACCCCCGATACCGATGACCAGGAGGTCGGAGAAATCCTTCCGGTCGGCTGCCGCCCTTGCGATGATCGGCTCCACGGGAGCTTCCGGCAGCCGCGGAAAGGTGATGTCCTTTTGCGAGGCGAGTGCGCGGAGTTCGGCGATGGCCTGCTCCATGGAGCGCCGGTCGAGGCTCTGCAGATCAATCCCGCGGCTGCCGATGCGATCGTGCCGCAGGTTGTCGAAGCGATACTCGATGAGTGCCATGGCGGGCTCCGGAAGAGGCGAGAGACCAGGATTCGTCAGCGGGCATCCCCGGCTGGTCCACGTGGTGCGTCGGATGGGCGGATGTGCGTCCGGAATGCCTCGGGCGGATCCATTCGCTTCGGCTGCCGGGGACCAGGGCTGCCGAGTTGTCCGCACGCTGCCATGCGATCGTCCCCGCGGGTCTCGCGCACGGTGACGGAAGCGTGCCGCGAGGAGAGCAAGGCACGGAACGCCTCGATCTGCTCGGGCGGGGACGGCACGAATTCCGTCCCGGGGTGGGGGTTGAAGGGAATGAGGTTGATCTTGCAGGGGATGTGCGCGGTGAGCCGGAGGATTCGGCGCGCATCGTCCAGGCTGTCATTGACGTCCTTGAGGAGGACGTATTCGAAGGTGATGCGCTCTCCCTTCCGGAGGGGGAACGACTCGAGGGCGCTCATGAGCTCCTCGAGCGGATAGCGGCGGTTGATCGGCATGATCCAGTCGCGCACCTCGTTGGTGGTGGCGTTGAGACTCACCGCCAGCCGGGCCCGGGACTCCGCTCCGAACCGCCGAATCTGGGGCACGAGGCCGCTCGTGGACAGCGTGATGCGTCGAGCACTGAGATCGAGACCCTGCCGGTCGTAGAGGATCCGGGTGGCGGGGATCACGTTGTCCGGATTGTGGAGGGGTTCGCCCATCCCCATGAACACCACGTTGGTGAGTCTTCGCTCCTCCTCATACATCCTGCGAACCTGCACCACCTGATCCACGATCTCGGCCGTGTTGAGGTGGGCGCGAAGGCCCATTCGCGCGGTCAGACAGAACTGGCAGTTGATCGCGCAGCCGACCTGGCTCGAGATGCACAGGGTGACGCGGTTGGGGGTCGGGATCCACACACTCTCGATCACCGCATCCGCATCGGTTCGCCAGAGGATCTTCCGGGTTCCGTCGGAGGCTTCGTGCACGGACTCGAGGCGCAGCGCGTCGATTCGGGCGCCATCGGAGAGCCGCTGGCGGAACGCCTTGGACAGGTCCGTCATCTCTTCGAAATCGGAGACGCGGCGATTGTGGAGCCAGGCCCAGAGCTGTCGTGCTCGAAACCGCTTCTCGCCGAGCGTCTTCGTGACCCAGACCTCCAGCTCGTCGAGGGTCATGCTCTTCAGCAGCACGCGACCCTCGGCGTCCACGGCCGGGGGTCGTGGAGGAAGTTCACTTCCGGGTTCCACGCGTTGTGCGGTGCTGTTCATGCGGTTGTCCGTTCCGTGGGGGCGTCTCGGGCGTCGTGCCGCGGCCCACGCGTAACGGGGGATCGGGCCGGAGGCAAGGGAGCGCAAGACTTCGGGGCCCGGACACGCAAAACGCCACGACCCAGGGCAGGGAGCGTGGCGCGTCGGCTCGGCGGCCCTGTCGACGCGCGCTCAGTCGCCGTGAAGCTCCGTGCCGGCGAAGAAGAACGCGATCTCAATGGCGGCGGTGTCCGGGCCATCGGACCCGTGCACGGTGTTCTCGCCGATGGACTGAGCGAAGTCCTTGCGGATGGTTCCTTCCGCTGCCTCGGCCGGGTTGGTGGCGCCCATGATCTCGCGATTGCGGGCGATCGCGTTCTCGCCTTCCAGCACGGAGATGAACACGGGGCCCCGGGTCATGAACTCGACGAGCTCACCGAAGAACGGCCGCTCGCGGTGGACGGCGTAGAACTCGCCGGCTTCGCGCTCGGACAGGTGCACGAGGCGTCCGGCGGCGATGCGCAGTCCGGCGCTCTCGAAGCGGGCCAGGATGGTGCCGACGAGGTTGCGCTCGACGCCGTCGGGCTTGATGATGCTGAGGGTACGCTCGATGGCCATGAAAGACTCCTTGGGTGTGCTGTTGCGCGTCGAGAGCGTCGCGCGCTGTGTGCTGTGAAGAGGCGGTGTCGCGCTGCGGGTTGCCGCGATCGATGGAGAGCTCCTGCAATGAGCGGCGGCGTCCCGGACGCTGCCCGTGCCGACGGCGTTCGACGACTCAGAGACCGGCGACCTCCTTGAGGGTGACGCCAAGGTCGGAGGGGGTGGGAGCAACCGCAATGCCGGCCGCGCGGAAGGCGGCCTGCTTCTCGGCGGCGGTGCCCTTTCCTCCGGAGATGATCGCACCGGCGTGGCCCATGCGCTTGCCAGGGGGGGCCGTGGCACCGGCGATGAACCCGGCGACCGGCTTGGTCATGTGGGCCTTGACCCACTCTGCCGCCTCTTCTTCCGCGGTGCCTCCGATCTCTCCGATCATGATGACCGCATCGGTGTCGGGGTCGGCGTTGAACAGCTCGAGGACGTCGATGAAGTTGGTCCCGTTCACCGGGTCGCCGCCGATGCCGACGCAGGTGCTCTGGCCGATGCCGAGAGCGGTCAGCTGGCCGACGGCCTCGTAGGTGAGGGTTCCCGAACGGGAGACCACTCCGATTCGGCCTGGCCTGTGGATGTGGCCCGGCATGATCCCGATCTTGCATTCTCCCGGGGTGATGACGCCGGGGCAGTTCGGGCCGACCAGCCGCGTGTTGGTGCCGCGGAGGTACTCGCGGACGGTGACCATGTCGAGGACGGGGATGCCCTCGGTGATGCAGATGGCCAGTTCGATGCCGGCTTCGGCGGCTTCCATGATGGCGTCGGCGGCGAACGGCGGGGGCACGTAGATGACGCTCGCGTTCGCGCCGGTGGCGGCGACTGCTTCCTGGACGGTGTTGAAGATGGGGACACCGTCGTCGAAGGACTGTCCGCCCTTCCCCGGCGTCACGCCGCCCACCATGCGGGTCCCGTACTCGATGGCCTGCCGGGTGTGGAAGGCGCCGGTCGACCCGGTGATGCCCTGACAGATGACCCTGGTGTCCTTGTTGATGAGAATCGACATGCTGCGCCTCCGGTTCCGCATCGATTGCGGTGCTGGTGAAATCCTGATCCGGGCCGAGTTCAGCCGACCGCCTCGATGATCTTGCGGGCACCGTCGGCCATGTCTTCGGCCGCGATGATGGTGAGTCCGCTCTCGGCGAGGATCGTCTTGCCGAGGTCGACGTTGGTTCCTTCGAGGCGCACGGCGAGGGGCACGGTCAGTCCAACTTCGCGCGCGGCTGCGACGACGCCCTCCGCGATGACGTCGCACTTCATGATTCCGCCGAATATGTTGACGAAGATGCCTTTGACCTTCGGGTCACCGGTGATGATCCGGAAGGCTGCGGCGACCCGCTCGGCGGTGGCACCACCGCCGACGTCGAGGAAGTTGGCGGGTTCGCCGCCGAAGTGCTTGATGATGTCCATCGTGGCCATCGCGAGTCCGGCACCGTTGACCATGCACCCGATGTTGCCATCCAGGTTGATGTAGGACAGATCATGCTTCGACGCCTCGATCTCGGCGGGGTCCTCCTCGTCGAGGTCCCTGTACTCGAGGAGTGCCTTCTGGCGGTAGAGGGCGTTGCTGTCGAAGTTCATCTTGGCATCGAGGGCGATGATGTCCCCGTCTGCGGTGAGCACGAGGGGATTGATCTCGGCGAGGCTGGCGTCGTGCTCGACGAAGGCGCGGTAGAGGCCCTGCATGAAGCGAACGGCCTTGCCCACGGCCTTGCCCTCGAGCCCCAGGGCGAAGGCGAGCTGGCGTGCCTGAAATCCCGTGAGCCCGGTCAGCGGGTGGACGTTCGCCTTCACAATCTTCTCGGGGGTCGCCTCGGCGACCTCTTCGATCTCGGTTCCCCCCTCGGTGGAGGCCATGAAGGTGACGCGATTGGTCTCCCGGTCGAGGACCACGCCAAGGTAGAGTTCGCGGTCGATCGCGCATCCCTCCTCGACATAGAGCCGGCGGACGAGCTGACCCTCGGGGCCGGTCTGATGGGTGACGAGCGTAGCGCCGAGGATGGCCCCGGCGTGCTCCCGCACCTCGTCGAGGCTGCGGGCGAGCTTCACCCCACCCGCCTTTCCGCGCCCGCCGGCGTGGATCTGCGCCTTCACGACGGTGACAGCGCTGCCGAGATCACGGGCGGCTTCGACGGCTTCATCGACGCTGGTGACGGCCTTGCCGCGGGGCACGGTGACGCCGTAGCGGCCGAGCAGTTCCTTCGCCTGGTACTCGTGGATGTTCATTCGCTCACCAAGATCGCGGAGGGTGGAGGGACGCGCAGTCGAGCACCTCGTCCCCCGGCCGAGGTCGAACATGACCTGCGGGACACTCCGTGCACGACGAGGACACGGCGGTGACAGGAGGCAGGCTCCGTGATCGGGAAGTCCGGCGACGGCTGCCTGCCCTGCGCGCGGCGCGTCATAGACCACGGCTTCCCGGTGGTCAACCGGCTATACGGTGTGGGGCGGCGGGTTCGGTGGCCGGGGGGCCGCGGGTTCGGTGGCCGGGGGGCCGCGCCCCGGGCTTGGCTCTTGTGCAACGCGGCATGAAGGTGTAACGGCCCGCTTCGGCCCGGCCCGGGGCGGATTTCACGAATCCGCTGCAGATGCCCCCTCGTCCGGGCTTGAGCTGCCGCATGGCAGGACTTACTTCCCCTCCCGGCGCGCGTCGGGGGCCCCGCACACCGCGCGCCGCACGATGAGGTATACGCCTTGAACTGGTTCACGCAGACATTCTCGTCGACCATCGGCAAGAAGGTCCTGGTCGCCCTCACCGGGCTCGCGCTCGTCGGCTTCCTCATCGCTCATCTGGCGGGCAACCTCCTGATCTTCGCGCCGTCCGGAGAAGGGCGTGCGACCGGCATGGACGACTACGCCCATGCGCTGCACGAGATTCCGGTGCTCCCCCTCGCGGAGTTGGGTCTTGTGGTCTTCTTCGTGCTCCACGTGGGGCTCGTCCTGCAGCTCTGGGCGGACAATCGAAAGGCCCGCGGGGGCTCCTACGCCGTGTCGGCGTCGAAGCGTCCGAAGGGGCCGGTGGCCCGGCTTGCTTCGGGGACGATGATCGTGAGCGGGCTGGTCGTGTTGGCGTTCATCCCCCTGCACATCTGGGATTTTCGCCTTCGTCGCAGTGAAGTGCACGGGCCCGGGGCCACCGAGGAAATCAGCGCGCTCGTGATCGAGACACTCAGCTCTCCCCTCCACGGCGGCTTCTACATCGTGGCGAGCCTGCTCATCGGCTGGCACCTGTTCCACGGCATCCACAGCGCCATTCGGTCCATCGGTTTCCATCACCCGAAGTATACGCCGATCATCGAGAAGGTCGGGTTCGCGCTCTCCGCGCTCCTCGCCGTCGGCTTCGCGTCCATCCCGCTCGCGATCCTGCTCGGCGCCCTCGAAGCCGGCGGGAACTGACGCCGTTTCACGCCCCGATCCCTGCCCGGGAGGGGGACTGTCCCCGGGCTTCCGCACTCCCTTCGGAGGAAGCACATGTCCCTGCACTCGAATTCGCCCACCGGACCCATCGCGGACCGCTGGAACAAGCACAAGGCGGAGCTGAAGCTCATCGGTCCGACGAACCGCCGCAAGTACGAGGTCATCATCGTGGGCACCGGGCTCGCCGGCGCCTCGGCGGCGGCGACGCTGGGCGAGCAGGGCTACCGGGTTCGGGTCTTCACCCACCACGACAGCCCACGACGCGCGCACTCCGTCGCGGCTCAGGGCGGCATCAACGCGGCGAAGAACTATCAGAACGATGGCGATTCCGTGCATCGCCTGTTCTACGACACGGTGAAGGGTGGAGACTTCCGCGCCCGGGAGTCCAACGTCCATCGGCTCGCGGAGGTGTCCGCGAACATCATCGATCAGTGCGTGGCGCAGGGCGTGCCCTTCGCCCGCGAGTACGGCGGGACCCTGGCGAACCGGACCTTCGGGGGCGTTCTCGTCGCGAGAACGTTCTACGCGCGTGGACAGACCGGACAGCAGCTGCTCTACGGGGCCTACTCCAGTCTGATGAGGATGGTGGACACGGGGCGATGCACCCTGCACACCCGTTCGGAGATGGTGGATCTCGTCGTCGTCGATGGCCGCGCGCGCGGGATTGTCGTGCGGGATCTCGTGACCGGCGAGCTGTCGGTTCATGTGGCGGACGCCGTCGTCCTGTGTACCGGCGGCTACTCGAACGTCTTCTACCTGTCGACCAACGCCATGACGTGCAACACCACGGCCACGTGGCGAGCACACCGGCGGGGCGCGCTCTTCGCAAACCCCTGCTACACGCAGATTCACCCGACCTGCATCCCGCAGCACGGAGAGTATCAGTCCAAGCTCACACTGATGAGCGAGTCGCTCCGGAATGACGGGCGCGTCTGGGTGCCCAAGCAGGCCGGGGACCGGCGGGCGCCGAACGAAATCCCCGAGGACGAGCGCGACTACTACCTCGAGCGAAAGTATCCGACCTTCGGAAACATGGTGCCCCGCGACGTGGCAAGCCGCAACGCGAAGTACGTCTGCGACGAGGGCCGCGGCGTGGGGGGCACCGGTCGAGCCGTCTACCTCGACTTCCGGGACGCCATCGAGCGGGACGGCGAGGACGCCATCCGGGCGCGATACGGCAACCTCTTCGACATGTACCAGAAGATTACGGACGACGATCCGTATCGTGTGCCCATGAAGATCTACCCGGCGCCCCACTACACGATGGGCGGCCTCTGGGTGGACTACAACCTCATGAGCAACATCCCCGGCCTGTTCGTCGCCGGAGAAGCCAACTTTTCCGACCACGGCGCGAACCGCCTCGGGGCGTCGGCCCTCATGCAGGGCCTCGCCGACGGCTACTTCGTGCTGCCGTACACGGTCGGCGGGTACCTCTCGGGGAACCGGGCCGAAGCGATCACCGAGGACCACCCGGCGGTTCGCGAAGCGCTGGCGTTCGTCAACGAGCGGCTCGGGCGCCTCGCCGGCATCCAGGGCAAGCGCTCGGTGGAGAGCTTCCACCGGGAGCTCGGCATGCTGATGCTGGACAAGGTCGGCATGAGCCGCTCCAGGGAGGGACTCGAGGACGTCATCGCGCGGATCAACGCCCTGCGCAGCGAGTTCTGGGAGAACGTCTTCGTTCCGGGCAGCACGGCGAGCTTCAATCAGGAACTCGAGAAGGCCAACCGTGTGGCGGACTTCATCGAGCTGGCCGAGCTGATGGCGCGTGATGCCCTGCATCGCGAGGAGTCCTGCGGCGGACACTTCCGCGAGGAGCACCAGACCCCCGAGGGCGAGGCGCTCCGCAACGACGACGAGTTCTGTCACGTCGCTGCCTGGGAGAGCAATGGGCCGGGCAATGAGCCCACCCTCCACAAGGAAGAGCTCACCTTCGAGTTCGTGAAGCTGACGCAGAGGAGCTACAAGTAATGAGCAGCCGAACGATCAACCTCACCCTCCGCGTGTGGCGACAGACGTCGCCGGACCAGGCCGGACGGTTCGAGAAGTACGAGGCGAAGGACGTTTCCACCGATGCATCCTTTCTCGAGATGCTCGACCAGGTGAACGAAGAGCTCGTCAATCGTGGCGAGGAACCCATCGCTTTCGAACACGACTGCCGCGAGGGCATCTGCGGCACCTGCGGCATCGTCATCAACGGAATGGCCCACGGACCACAGCACGGGACGACGACCTGCCAGCTCCACATGCGGCAGTTCAGGGACGGGGAGACGCTCACCCTGGAACCGTGGCGGGCGCGCGGGTTCCCGGTGCTCAAGGACCTCGCCGTGGACCGGGCGGCGTTCGACCGGATCATGGCCGCCGGCGGCTACAACTCCGTCAACGTCGGCAATGCCCCGGACGCGAACAGCATCCTCGTGTCGCGAACCGTCGCTTCCGACGCCTTCGACGCCGCCACCTGCATCGGCTGCGGTGCCTGCGTCGCCGCCTGCCCCAACGCGTCCGCCATGCTCTTCGTGGCGGCCAAGGTAGGTCACCTGGCCACGCTGCCGCAAGGACAGCCGGAAGCCACGAAGCGAGCGAAGCGCATGGTCGACCAGATGGACATCGAGGGCTTTGGGGCCTGCACCAACACACTCGAGTGCGAGGCCGCCTGCCCCAAGGAGATCTCCACCAAGTGGATCCAGAAGATGAACCGTCTCTACCTCAAGGCCGCCCTCATCTCGGACGAGACCTGAGGGGGCCAGCGCCCCCCTGCCCACTCCCCCCTGCGCCCCGCCGGCATATCCCGCGGGGCGTTCTCGATCGCAGGGCAGTGGCGTCCGCCCGTGCGGACACGGACGAGGAAGAATGGCGTTGTGGCCGGCGTGGTCTCCGCTTGCGAACACAACGGTCTGGCTTCGCGACATTGTTGCACGTCCACCTTGATTCCGTGCTTTGCAACACGCTACTCTGGGGGCTCTCCGGGGTGGCGAGCGCAAAGGGGGACCCGCAACTCGCCCACGCCCCCCCTGCCCTCTCCGCTGCTGCTCGCGCGCCAGCTTCGCTCGATCGAGGAACCGATGATCCGTCAACGCATCCTGTACAGCCTCTTCCTCACGCTTCTCGCGGCGGCGCTCACGCTCGGCGGCTGTGCAAGCGATCCTGGGGTCCACGGCGGATTCACGGATGAGGGTCCGCCGGACCGGCCCAACAATCCCGGGACGCCGGCGAGCACGACGGAGGAGCCTGTTCCGGATCCCACCGGGCCCGGGGCCACCGCTCCCGCAGGGACCACAATCGAGTTCATCACGCCGCGGTCGGTCAACGTCCAGCAGGACACCCGCGCCGAGCTGGCCGTCCGCCTCGTGCAGGGGGACGCACCGGTCCCCGATGTCAACATCGACTTCCGGATCCCCGACGACCAGATTCCCGCCGCCGCAGGCAGCTCCCTCGCCAATGCCCGGGCACGCACGGACGCCGACGGACGGGCTGCGGTCGAACTCCGCACGGGAACCCTCGCCGCGCAGTTTCAGGTGCGCGTCTCGGTTCCGAGCAACGCCGATGTGGAACCGGTCACATTCGTCGTCCGCGTCGCCGACAAGGACAGCTCGGATTACATCATCCAGGCCCTGTACGACGGTCCGCGGCAACTGGAGACCGTCCACCTCTTCCTCTACTTCGACCGGCCGAGGCTCTGCTCCACCATCCGCGGTTCCTACCCCAATGACCCCGGCGACGGGGAGACAGCATGGTACAGCCCCGAGCTGACCGGTATCCGCAACAACGACATCCCGGCGCATCCCCACACCATCGAGCTTGACGAGGAGCCGATGCAGTTCGTGGTCGCCTACGGCACGATCAACGGTCGGGCCGTCACCTACGGCTGCGCCGACGGACTCCCCATCGACAACATCGTGGGTCAGGAGATCCAGGTCGACGTCCCCATGATCGACCTCTACCCGATCGTGTCCGGCACCTACTCCGTCGACACCGTCCTCAGCATCTACGATGCACTGCCCGGCAACATCCGGACCGTCCTTGACCTGATCTTCGGGTTCTTCGAAGACCCCGCCGGTGCGCTCGTCGGTATCATCGAATCCATCGCCGGAAGCCAGATCCCCGGCTCCGTTCGACCGCTCGTCATCGGGCTGGTCAATGACCTGCTGCGGGAAGTCCTGCCCAGCGGCTACACCAACTTCGCCGATGCGGCGCTCGAAGTACGCGACATCTTCCAGAACCTCGAGCTTGGGGGAGAGATCGAGATCACGCGCGAACCCGACGTCAACGGGCTGCTCCCCGGGCCCAACACCGTCGTCTTCGACGCCATCTACATCACGTTCCAGGGCGACCGGTTCGACGAGGACCTCAGCCTTCTCGGCTACCGACCCATCGAGGGCGACTTCACCGGGTCCATCCAGCTCGGCGGTCGGGGCCTCGGGTTCGATCACGCACTCCAGATCGACCCCTTCGACATGACGTTTCGCTACGGGCAGATACTCGTCTATGTCATCGAGCGCATCATCCTGCCCGAGTTCTTCGGCGTCGAAGGGTTCGAGGCCTTCATCCGGGAGTTCATCGACTGCCAGGAGATCGCTCAGTCCTGCGGCGGTCTCTCGAACACCTGCCTCCAGATCTGCAACTCCGCCATCAGTGCGCTCGCCGACACCATTCGGGACCAGTTCCTCGCCCTCGAGGCCGACACCACCAACACCTTCATCCTGCAGACCCCGGACGAGCAGCCCTGCCCCCTGATCGACAACAACGACAACTTCCAGATCGATGCCATGGGACGCAGGACCCCCACCTCCGCCCGGTGCCAGTGGCGTGGCCAGTTCCGCTGGAGCGCGCAGTCCGGTGCAAACGAGGAAATGCCTGGCAACTTCTATGGAACCCTCCGTCGTCGCTAGGGAAACACCCCGCCGAGCCTGCGTGGCGGGGGGCTGGACGCGTTGTGTCAGCCGCTGCATGGTGCGGCCAGTGTCAGGGGGCCGGGCGTGCAGTGCCAGCCGCTGCATGGTGAGGTCAGCGCTCTTGCTTCGCGCCCGGGTGTGCCACTCGGCTGTCCTCGAGCCGACCTTCGAAAAGAAGGTGCAGGTGTCTACCAGAGCGCCAGATCGTCGGCCGTGACGCCAAGGTGGTCAAGGACATCTCCCAGCAGGTAGAGACTGCCGACCACCAGCACGTCCCTCCGATGATGCGACGCATGGACGAGCGCCCCCCCGGCGGCGTCCGCCACCGAGACGTTCACCGCTCCGAGCGCCTCCAGTTCCTGTGCCACTTCGACGGCATTGCGCCCTCGGCTCGAGGGCGCGGTGACCCACCAGTCGTCCACCAAGGGCAGCAGCGGGGACAGGACTTCTCGCACCGTCCTGTCGCCGGAGAGTCCCACCACGGCCGCCAGCCCTCCAGCGCGTTGCTCCCGCGTGCTCTCCAGCCACCTGGCGCTGGCCCGTGCGGACTCGGCGTTGTGCGCACCGTCAAGCCACAGGGTGCCGTGCTCCCAGAGTCGGCGCTCCTGTCGGCCGGGCCAGCGAAGGCGCGTCCGCGCGAAGCGGACGGCATTGTCGAGCTTCGCCAGGTCGGAGCTCGACGGAGGCCCGGTGCTCGTGTCCAGGAGAAGGTGGCGGAGGGTCTCACCGGCGAGGCAGAGGGCACGTTCCCGTGGAGTGGGCTCCGGAACCCGGCAATGGACCCGCTCGAGGCTCCCCCGGCGCTCCCTCACCGCGCGTTCCAGCTCCGCGATTCCCCCGGCGCCTTCGGTCGTCAGACAGGGTATTCCGGGTCTGGCAAGGGCTGCCTTCTCGGTCGCGATTGCCTTCACCGTGTTCCCGAGCCATTCCTGGTGGTCCAGGTCCACTCCGGTCAGGACCACGAGGTCTCGGTCGAGCACATTGGTGGCGTCGAGCCTGCCCCCGAGACCAACCTCGATGACAGCCAGGTCGAGGGGTCCTGCCCTTCGGAAGTGCTCCAGCGCCAGCAATGTGGTGAGCTCGAAGTAGGTGAGGGGACGATCGCCCTGGGCCGGTTGCCGGCGCCCATCGAACCGGTCGAGGAGGTCCGGCGCGATACGGAGGAGGTCCGGCCAGGATACGGGAACACCGTCGACGCGGATTCGCTCCCGGAAGTCGATGAGGTGGGGCGAGGTGTAGAGCCCGGTGCGCCACCCCATGGCATGGGCAATGCAGGCGAGCGCCGCAGCGGTGGTGCCCTTCCCGTTTGTCCCGCCGACGAGTACCATGTGCCGCGCGACGCGCTGCAGCCCGGTGGACAGAACGGCGGCCCGCATCGCATCGAGCCCGAGCTTGATGGCGAATTGGTTCTGGGCGAGTAGACGGTCGAGAAAGGCTTCGCGATCCATGGGCCGTGGATCAACGCGATCCGCCCTCGAATCGATCGGCGAGCTCCAGGTAGTGGAGCTTCCGGTCGAAGGCGTCGATGCGGTGTATCCGGAACCGCCCATCCCCATCGAGTTCGATGAGGCCTTCCTGGGCGAGCGCGCGAAGGGCGTCTTCGACGGTGGCCTGCTCGGTGGCGAGCACCTCGGGGAGGTCGAACGGGAGCGGAACGAAGGTCTCGCCATCCAGGCTCTCGCGTCTCGCGGCCTCGAATCGGAGCTGGAGCATGACGCGCGAGGCGGGCTTGCGCAGGGCGAAGTTGGCGAGTCGAAAGTGCGACTGCGCGAGGCGCACGGCGAGCTTGCGGGCCATCTTCATGGCGAGGTCGGGGTTCTTCTGGATCCGCCCTTCCATGTCCTCACGCGGCACGGCGATGACCTTGACCTCGTCCACGGCGACTGCCGTGGTGGGATAGGTGGCGTCCGGCACGAGGGCGACCTCCCCGATGATGCTTCCCGGACCCAGACTCTCGAGCACGAAGTGCTCCTGGAAGATCCGTCGTTCGAGGCGCACGTGTCCTTCGTTGATGACGAACACCCGGCTGGCGGCCTCGTCCTGTCGGAAGATCTCGGCTCCCGCCTTGTAGGTCAGGGTGCCACCGCTGGTCGAAGAGGACGCTTTGCTCATGATGCCGTGGGGTGAGGCTGGGGGCAGACGGTGACGCTGTGGTCACGACCCTTTGCGAGGCGTGGCCATTCGCTCCGCCAGCGGCGACGTCCGGAGCAGCTCATCGAGGGCTCTCCGGGTGTGACGCACCGCCGCGGTCCGCGACTCGTTCAAGTGTTGCCACAGCCGCGCGAGGTCCGCAACGTCATCCACATCGCGGCGGGTAGGCAGGCAGGTCACGGGAAGTTCGAGGGCGTTCGCGCGCTCGATGGTAGCGGTCAGCACCTGTGACGTGCTCCATGGGATCCCCGTGAACAGGGACGCTTCGGGTCGGGATGTGCCGATCGCCCAGTAGCCCCCATCCACTGCGGGGCCGAGCACGAGCGAGCCCGCCTCGATGGCTCCCCACGCGCCCTCCACGTCCGCCGACCGCAGGTGCGGAACGTCCGCACCGATCACCAGGGTCGCCGAAGGTGCCTCGGAGACGAACACGGCCCGCATCCGTTCGCCCAGGTCGCCCTCCCCCTGGGCGCGCACCGCCCAGCCAAGGGCGATCGCCTCGGATTCGAGCGTCTCGTCCTGTCCGGCGAGCCACAGTTGCCGCTCTACCACCGCCGGCCAGGGGTGCTCCAGCAGGTCGAGTAGAAACGCCCGCTGCAGCAGGGCTGCCTCGCCGACGGTGCACGCCGGGATCAGCCGGGTCTTCACCTCGCCACGGTGCGGGGCCTTGGCCATCATGGCGAGGACACGCCTCTGTTTGCCCAGCTCAGTGACGGCGTGCATCGAGGGCCTCCCGGACGATCGTCCGCAGAATGACCGTGCCGGCCCGCACCGACCCTCGGAGCGTCCCGGAGACCTTGCTCCGCCCGACCCTCCGCCGGTAGTGGACGGGAACCTCGGCGCAGCGCAGGCCGCGACGAACGGCACGCACCTGCATCTCGACGGTCCACCCGTAGTTCCGGTCCTGCATCGCCAGCCGTTGCAGGGCATCCCAGCGAATGACCCGAAGCGGACCGAGATCGGTGAAGGGTGCCCCGAAGAATCGACGCATCAGCTTCGTGGCGAGCCAATTGCCGAACCGGGCCTGGGGAAGCAGCGCACCTCGCTCACGGGGACCGGTGGCGCGGCTTCCGACCACGAGGTCGACGTGGTCCGGTGACCCCAGCCTGTCGAGGAGGACAGGGATGTCCGACGGATCGTCCGCCTGATCGCCGTCGACGAAGAGTACCGCGTCGGGCGGGTCGCTCGCCAGATGGTCCAGACCCGTCAGGCATGCCTGTCCGTAGCCGCGCCGGCCCTCGAAGAGGACCACGGCTCCCGCCTCGCCGGCCCGGGCCGCCGAGGCGTCCGTCGAGCCGTTGTCGACGACGACGACCTGTCGGATGCGTTCGTCCTCGATCCCGCGGACGACGCCTCCGATGGCGGCTTCCTCGTTGAGGCAGGGAATGATCACGTCCACGCGCACGCGAACCTCGCCACTGATCGGCCCTCCCCGGCGAACGGGGCCATAGCATGTCCGGACGCGATGCGGTACAGAGCCCGCCGTTGAACGGCCACCCGCACCGGGCCGACCCGAACACACCCACCCGGCAGCCGGAGGGACCGAGACATGAGTGGCGGCAAGAGCGAAGCGTACCGTGCAGCAGGCGTCGACATCGACGCCGGGGACGAGCTGGTCAGACGAATCGGGCCGATCGCCGCGGCGACGCGAATCCCGGGGGCCATCGGGGGAATCGGTGGGTTCGGTGGCGTGTTCGACCTCGCCGCAGCAGGTTTCGGCGCCGATGCGCCCGCGCTGGTGGCCGGGGCGGATGGCGTCGGTACAAAGCTCCGCATCGCCTTTGCCACCGGACGGCACGACACCATCGGGATCGATTGCGTCGCGATGTGCGTCAACGACATCCTCACCACCGGTGCCAGACCGCTCTTCTTTCTCGACTACCTCGCGACCGGTCGACTCGACCCGGGCGTGGCCGAGGACGTCGTTCGCGGGGTCGCCGAAGGCTGCAGACTCGCAGGCTGTTGGCTCATGGGGGGAGAGACCGCCGAAATGCCTGGCATGTACGCCGACGGGGAGTACGACCTCGCCGGATTCGCGGTCGGGGCGGTCACCGACTCCACGCGGATCGACGGTACCCTCTGTCAGGACGGTGACGTGGTCCTCGCGATTCCTTCCTCCGGCCTGCACTCGAATGGATTTTCGCTCGTGCGTCGCGTTCTCCTCGAACGCGCCGGCCTCTCCCTCGATGAAGCGCTCGAGCCCGACATGGACCTTCTGGGCGACGTCCTGCTCACACCGACCCGGATCTACACCAAGCTCCTCGACAGCCTGCGGCACGCGAACGTTCCCATCCACGCCCTCGCGCACATTACCGGCGGCGGCCTTTGGGAGAACCCGCAACGGGCCCTGCCCGGGAATCTCTCCATCCGCTTCGACACGCGAGAGGTGCGCGGCATGCGTCAGCCGATCTTCGAGCGAATCAGCGCGATCGGCGAGGTCTCCGAGGAAGAGATGTACCGGGTGTTCAACATGGGCATCGGGATGACGCTCGTCGTCGGACCGGATCGCGTCGCCGAGGCCCAGAAGGCACTGCGGCAGTGCGGAGAGCACGCCGTTCCCGTGGGTGTCCTGGTGCCGCGGGGTGACGACAGCGGCGTGATCCTGGAAGGATTGTCCACGGAGCCGGTCGCGTAGGCTCCTGTCCTCGTCGCTCAGGCGCCGACGGCCACATGAAGTGCCGTTCGCTCGGTGGCCAGTGCCTCCCCCGCAAGGTGCATCAGTGTGGCGCAGTCCACCTCGGCCATCTCCCGAAGCGCCGTGCCTGCCGCCGGGGAACCGTCCATGAATCGTTCGGCCAGGACCTCGCGGTATGCCCTCCCCTCACCCGGCAGCGACTCCAGGCCCAGCCGTGCCCTCGCGTGCCGGCGGATCGCCCTCGTTCCCGTGCGCAGGGACACCCGGCCCGTGAGCTGGCGGGCGACCGCGTCCGCGGCCGCACTGCCATCCGTGGCGATGCACGCTGCTTCCGCTCCCCGCGCGATCAGATCGCGCAGCTCCGTCGAGATGGCGGTCACGTCGGCTCGCCTCACTTCCAGGCGAAGGCTCCCGAACCCGTCATCATCCAGGCGGAGCGCGGAGACCTCGAGGAGCTCGTTGCCGGCGGCGCGAACCACGATCGCCAGGCTGGAACGACCTCCCATCGGGCGAAGGATACCTCGGCCGTACCGCTCCCCGGCGAGCACCGAGCTGTGGGTGGCGGCGTGGCGCATGTCCGCTCCGGAACATGGCCCATCGTGAGCTGACGGGGAACGGAACGGCTGGGTGCGGGTCAGTACGGAGAGTGCGAGCATCATGTCCTCCGGAACAGGAGTGCAGGGAACCGACGTTCAGTGGTATACCTGAACGCCTGTGCCCCCTGCAAGATTCCGGACTGCTTTTTTGTTCAGCGGTGCTCCAGAAGCACCCTGCGCTGAATGGAAGCCACGCCGCCGCGGTTGTCGCGAAGAACGACCACGAGGTCGAGCGTGCTGCCTGGCTCCAGGGGGCGTGCGGTCGTCGGGGACAGGCGATTGCGCTGCAGCTCGGCCATCGGCGCCCGGGGTCCGAAGAAGGTTCGCCGGAACTCGAGTTCACCGGCGGTGGTGAACCACGATGCGGTCAGCGTCTCGACGCGCTCCTCTCCCGTGCGGGGATCCTCGAAGGACTGCGCGCTTGTCCCGGGGACAGCGATCTGGAGACGGACGTCCTCACCCTCGGCTGGCGTTGGCACGGGCGTCGGATCCTCCGGGCCGAGCGGCAGCCCATCCCACGTGAGCGCGGGAACCTCGGGCGGGAGGTTGCGGTCGGGACGGGCGGAGGCAGCCGCGGTGAGCAGCAGCACCTGCCGGACACTCACCCGCTCCTCCTCTCCCGATCGCGCGCTCAGCCTCACCATGATGGGCACGCCGAGAACGCAGGGCTCGCCCGTGAAGCCGGCGAGCGCCTCGCACAGGGTGTCCGTCATCGCTTCGTCGAGGGGATTGAGGAGGGTGACAAGGTCGCCGGTCCGCGGGTCGAGGCCATCGAGGTCCGGGACACCCGGGAGTGCTTCGCAGGGGTATCCATCCGCGGGGGCGCCTGTCACGAGGCAGAACTCCCAATGGTGCGAGACCGGTGCGTCCTCGGGGGCCCACGACAGCGCTTCCAGCCGGAGCTCCTCCCCGGGCCCGACCTCCGGCGGAGTGGCTACGACGGCGAGGATGCGCAGCTTCCGGAGCTCCCAGGCCTGCTCGAAGTCGGTGTCCAGACACGCCATCGATCCGAGCGCCATCAGAAGTGTGCCGATGGCGAACGGAACGGTCCGGTGGATCATGGGCTTGCTCGGGTGTTGCATCGTCGGCTCCTCCTCAGAATTCCGCCCGGAGACCGAACGCCGGGATGATGGGGAGACCGGTGAAGGCGGCCCGCTCCGTGAAGTCGTAGTTGTAGAGCACTCCTTCCTCGTTCATGCGGTTGTAGACGTTCTGGAGGTCGAGGTAGGCGCCCAGGGTCCACCGATCGAAGATCCAGCGCTTGTCCACCCGCAGGTCGAGCTGGTGGAACGTGCCCAGACGCTCACTGTTGGTCGCGCCGGGAACGGCCAGATGGTCGTCGGTGGAGGGGTTGAAGACGCCGCCGCGGATGGGCGTGAACGGGTTTCCCGTGACCAGCCGAAAGCGTCCGCCCACCGACCAGTTTCGGGGAAGGTTGTACGAGCCAAGGAGGGTGAGAATGTGCGTCTGGTCGAAGTCGAACACTCGCCACGGCTCGCCCGGGCGATCCCGGCGTTCGCTGCGACTGAGGGTGTAGGCCATCCACCCGAAGAACCGCTCCGTAAGCTGTCTCCGGATCAGCAACTCCAGGCCGTAGACCCGACCCACGCCGGCGTTGTCGTAGATCGCTGGCCGCGGCCCCCCGGGCGTGTCCACGACCGCGTCCGTGCGGGCCACCCGGTCGCGCAGATCCTTCCAGAACAGCTCGGCGTTCAGCTCCCAGCGGTCCGACAGGCTGGCCTCGACTCCGCCCACGTAGTGAATCGCCCAGGGCAGCCGAAGGTCCGGGTTGCCGAAGGTTCGCGTGGGGTCGCTCTCGTCCGGCGAAGGGGCCTGGTGGAACGTGCCCACACCGGCCTTCAGCGTCCACTCGTCCGTCAGCGCGTAGCGCGCGGCGAGGCGACCATCCAGCGCCCAGCGCTCGACCGAACGATACCACTCGAGGCGCGTGCCGGGGATCACCACAAGGTTGTCCAGCAGCGCGATCTCCAGCTCGGCGAACGCCGCCGGCTCGTAGGTCGCCACGCGTGCCCCCACCTCGAGCCGCTCGTCGTCCCCCTCGCCCGTGCTGACCTCTCCCTCCCGCGGTGGCCGCGGGGCCCGAATGTCCAGCTCGGCCGGCCCGAACTGATTGTCGATCCCCGCGCGCAGGGTCAGCCTGTCGCTCGCCTGCCAGGAGGTGGTGTTGCGGACGTTGAAGAACAGCCCGTCGAGGTTGAAGAAGATATCGTCCCCCAGGCTGAACGACAGCCGCTGCCGCGTGCCCTGGAAACGGAACTCGTTTCGGACGGTGTCGCTCAACCGAGAGTCCGCCCGGAGCAGCGCACCCTGGAAGAAGAGCTGCGCCCGGATCCCGCCGCGCTGATCCGGCTCCAGACCGGACTCGTCCTGCAGCAGAAGGTCCAGCAGGTCATCCGACGTGTACACCAGCAGGGACAGCTCGTGGTCGCGGTGCGGCTGCCAGTGCAGGCGGGTCTGGCTGTCCCAGTAGCGCGGTGCCGTCGTGAAGTTCAGTCCCAGTGTATCGGCGAACGGGACGAGAAGCGCGTCGATGTACGAGCGACGCGCGCCGACCTGGAAGGAGAGCGTATCCGTGATGGGACCTTCCACGAAGACGCCGGTATCGAAGACGTTCGTGTCGACATAACCGGCGAGCCGATCCGTTCGTGGGGCTCTCGTACGCGCCTGCAGGACCCCCCCGGTGGCCCGCCCGTACTGTGCGCTGAATGCCCCGGGATAGAAGTCGATGCTCTCCACGATGTCCGTCGGAAACACCGCCCGCAGTCCCCCGAAGTGGTACAGCTGGGGAATGAACACGCCGTCAATGAGATACACGGTGTCGCCGGGTGCCGAACCCCGAACGATGATGTCCCCGCCACCGAAGCTCGCCCTCGCCACCCCGGGAAGGTTCTGGACCACGCGAATCGCGTCCCCCGTGTTTCCCGGGATCCGGTTGATCTCCGTCACCTCGATCGACCGCCGTGTTGTCTCCCGCATCGGCTCCGCCGCCACGGTCCGGGTCACCGGGACGCCGCCCCGCACATCGCGCTCGATGAAGAACGTGACCTGCGTGCGCTCCCCGGCGACCACCTCCTCGTCCGCTCGCGTTCGCTCATAGCCGGAGGCCTCCACCACGAGGACATACCGACCCGGCGGAAGCCCGCGGAAGCTGAAGCGCCCCTCCTGATCCGTCAGGGCCTCCACGTAGACGGTCCCCTCCCCTTCCTCTCCGTCGATCCGCTCCGCCGCGACCACGGCCGCCGCGATCCGCTCTCGTGTTCCCCGCTCCAGCGCCCGCCCGGTCAGGTTGACCGGGCCGTCCTCGTCGACACTCACAACCGTGTCCGCCTCCTCGAAGTCTTCGTCCTCGCGCGTCTCCTCCACCTCCTCGATGACGAACCCGACCCGCCAGGACACCACGACAGGGATGGGACGGCCCTCCGGATGCTCCTCGTCCACCACGCGGGCCGGTCTGAACCGGTACCGGGACAACGCTTCGATCGCGGCCGGGTAGAATCCCCACGGATCTTCGTCCGGACCCAGCAGCCGCTCGATCCACTCCCCCGTGTCCGGATCCGGCTCGAAGAGGTCGATTTCGAGCGGCTCCACCGACACGACCTCCCCCTCCTCCGTGATCTCGATCTCGAGGATCACGTCCGCCTCCACGCCCGCAGCAAAGGCCTCCTCCGGATAGACCGCCTCGACCGAGTCGAGAACCTCCGGCACCATGACCTCGCCCGCGTTCGCGGAGGTCAGTCCCCAGGGCGCGGCGAGCAGCACCCAGGCCGTGACGAGCGGGAACGGGTATCCGCACAGTCGGTGCCGAATCCCATGGAATCCATTTCGCTGCATGGCCTCTCCATCACCGCGGAATGCGGAACTGGTGCGTGTTCACGAACTCCTCCTCGACCGGCTCGCCGTCCCGAATCGCCGGCCGGAAGCGAAGCTCCTCCAGCAGATAGTCCCGCAGGACATCCTCGAACCCGAGCCCCTGTTCCACACAACGAATCTCCAGCACCGCCGCGACCCGCCCGTCCGTCCCGACCCTGACCCGGTACCGGCAGTCGGTCTCGATCCCGCGCCGGTTCGCCACGTCCGGATAGCGCCGCGACTCCGGCGGACGCCCGGGAAGCTGGGGCGGTCGATCGGTCGCGCCTCGTCGCGTGCGACGGGCTGGAGCCGGTTCCTCCCCGCGTCCGTCGGGTACGCCGTCCGCCGTTCCCTCGCGCGACTCGTCGCCACGACGCTCGATCGGTCTCCGTGTGTCGTCGGGATCACGCGACCGACGATCCGGGCGTCCGCCACGCGCCGTGTCCCCCAGCGCGAAGCGCGGACCCTCACCCTCCTCCACGAAGCTGTCCTCCTCGAGACCGATGCGCATGGGCCGTGTGTCCGGTTCGGGCTCCTCCGCAGGTTCGTCCGCCGCCACGACACGCTCGGGTTCGGGGTCATCCGCGGACTCATCGGTGTCCCGGGGCTCCGCTCTCGACTCGCGCACGGGTTCGGGTTCCGGTTCCGGTTCGGGTTCGGGTTCCGGCTCGGGCTCCGGCTCGGGTTCGGGTTCCGGCTCGGGTTCGGGTTCCGGCTCCGGCTGTGGTTCTGGCTC
>REDH01000047.1 GCA_007693585.1 Deltaproteobacteria bacterium | reverse complement strand
GAGCCGTCGAAGGGGGTGGACGTGCGCGAGGTCGCGGGCGGCTGCATCTGCTGCAGCGCCGGGATCTTCTTCGAGATGTCCCTCGTCCTTCTCCTTGGACGCAAGCCCGATCGTCTTCTGATCGAGCCGACTGGGCTGGCGACGCTGTCGGGCATTCTCGAGGTGCTGCGTGGACCCGGTTTCCGGAAGGCGGTCGATCTCCAGCCGATCCTGGTCCTCGTCGACGCCTTCCGGTGGTCACGACGCGATCCCACGGCGGAGGAAGCCGAGCAGATGGAGGCGGCGGACATCGTCCTCGCGAGCCACGGAGACCGGGCGGGTGCGGGGACCGTGAAGCGGCTGCTCGATCATGCGCGCTCGCTGTTTCCGCCGAAGCAGCTCGTGGGCGAAGTGCGCAACGGCGAGATTCCTCTGGAGCTGATCTTGCCTCCGCCGACGCGTGCGGAGGTTCCTCCTGCCGATGCGCGTTCGGCATCGGTCGTGAGCGGAGCGCAGCCGGCCGGGAGAACGCCGGTGCACCGGACCGGCTTCGGGGCGCACGCGCGGGGATCCGGGGCCGCCGCCCTGCCCATCGTGCTGGCGCCCGAGCAGACGCGACCCGACCCCGCCGAGCTGCTGACGGCGGAGCAGCCCGTGATCCGTCACGCGCACACCAGCCCGCACGCCACGACGATCGGATGGCGCATCCACGATCAGCAGGTGTTCGATGACGACCGGATCCGCGCATGGATGAGCACCGACCCTGTGGTGGGCTGCGCGATTCGGCGGAAGGCGGTGGTGCGTACGCGGTCGGGCTGGTGGTCCTGCAACGCCACGGAGGGACAGGAGGAGGTCCGTGCGTCGGCCTGGCGGCGCGACTCCCGCATCGAGCTGATCTGGCCTCCATCGGAAGCCCCGGACCCCGATGCACTCGAGCGAACCCTGCTCTCCTGCCTGCTCCCCGCCGACCCTGTCTGAGCGAGACCACCATGCCGATCTACCGCTACACCACGCTTCCCGAGGACAGCCCCGACGCCGAGGTCTTCGAGGTTCATCAGCGCCTCGCCGAGCCCGCGCTGACCCGTCATCCGAACTCCGGCCTGCCCGTTCGTCGGGTGATCACGCCGGCGAACCTGTCGCTGAAACATTCCGGTGCCCGGGAGAAGGCCATTCTGGACGACGCGAACCTCGCGAAGCACGGATTCGCGCGCTACGAGCGTGCCGGAGACGGCGAGTACGTTCGAACGGCCGGCACGAAGGGTCCGGACCGTCTGTCGTCCTGAGCACGGATCGCTGCATGGTGGTTGCGGCGAACCCGGTTCGTCCTGACATTCGGGCGGGAGCGGGGACCGCAGACCGCCTCCCGGGGCCGCACAGCAGCGGCCGGCACCACCGCTGAGGGTCGTCCGGTTCGCCTGGGCCCCCGCCTGCACTCTGCCCTTGCTTCGCGCCTCTTTTCGTTCTCTTCATGCAACTCGCCCCGAACCCTCTCGCGCCGCCCTCCGGTCGGCGGCTCGCCAGGCGCGACTGCGTGCCGCTGCGCGCCCTCCTGTTCCGTCTTCTCCTCCTGCTCGTCGCCGGTGTCTCCCTCGCCGCGTGCGCGAACGGGCATGGCGAGTCGGTCCCCTCCAGCCTCCCAGCGCCGGGCTCGGAAGGGGGCTCTGCGGCGCAGGAGCACGGAAGCGGAACGCAGTCCCCGTCGACCGCAGCGGAACGCGTCGCGCTTCCAGCGCCTCAGCTCGACAGTGATCGCAGCCTCGAGGAAGCCCTCGCCGCGCGCCGCTCCGTCCGCCGCTTCTCGGACGAGCGCGTGCCCATGGAGATCCTCGGGCAGCTCCTGTGGGCGGCGCAGGGCATCACCGACGCGGACCGGGGCCTGCGGACCTCTCCGTCTGCCGGGGCCCGCTATCCGCTGGAGGTGCAGCTCGTCGTGGCGGACATGAACAACCTGACGGCCGGCGTGTGGCGCTATGTTCCGTTGGAGCACGGCCTCCGGCTGGACCGTGCGGGCGACCGCCGCGGGGAAATCGTGGCGGCGAGTTCCAGCCAGGACACACTCGCTGGCGGCGACGCCCTGATTGTGATTTCCGCCGTCGACGAGCGCACGCGGGACCGGTACGGCGACCGCACGGACCGGTACATCGCGATGGAAGCCGGACACGCCGCTCAGAACCTTCTCCTGCAGGCCAGCAGCCTCGGCGTTGGCGCCGTGGTCGTCGGGGCTTTCGACGACGACGCACTGGCCCGTGCACTCGCCCTCGACGAGGAGAAGCCGCTCTACATCATCCCGATCGGCTGGCCCGCCGAGAACTGAAGACCATGCTGCGGCACACCTCAGGGCAAAGTCGCTTGCATCATCCCGCTGCCTGCGCGACGATGCACGCCCTGTCCCCGTACTCCTGCCTCGAGGAAGGCCATGCAGCCTCAGCCCGCACCCCTGCCGCCCGGATTCCAGCTCCACCCGGAGAATCCGCAGTTCATGTGGAATCCGACGACCAACGAGGTGCGGCCCGTGCCCGCCCCCGGGGCACCACCCGCTCCGGCCGGCTACGGACCGGGGCCGGATTCCCCCGCCGGATCCTGGGGACCACCGCAGGCACAGGGTCAGTCGCAGTGGGGGTCGCCCCACGCACAGCCGCAGCAGCAGTGGGGCGCGCCTCACGCCCAGCCCCAGCAGCAGTGGGGCGCCGCTCCTCCGCCCGGCAACCCGTGGCACCCCGGACCGGCCGGCCATGCCACCGGCCATGACGACACCGCGGTCGACCCCACGAGCTGGCTGGGCATGTCGCTCGTCGACAGCGTGCGCTGGACCCTCCGGAAGTACGCGACCTTCAGCGGCCGGTCGTCGCGTTCGGAGTACTGGTACTTCTTCCTGTTCAACCTCCTCGTGAGCATCGCGGCGATCGCGATGGACAACGTCCTGTTCGGCACGCTGAACGGCGGTTCCGGCCCCATCGACCTGTTGACCTCCCTCGCCCTGTTCATCCCCGGAATTGCCGTGACCGCACGCCGCCTGCACGACACGGGCCGGTCCGGGTGGTGGATGCTCCTGCCACTCACCATCATCGGCATCATCCCATACCTGATCTGGGTGTGCTCCGAAGGGAGCCGCGAGCACAACAGGTACGGGCTGCCCGTCGCGCAGGGACCGCCCGGAACCTGATGCCGGCTCCACGCATCGAGGGGCTCGCGAACCGTATGCTCGCGGGCACGCACTGCTTCGGAAGACCAGCACGGTCGGGATCCGGCGTTCTCGCACGTCCGAACACCTTCGCGACCCGCACCTCCACCCTCCGATGACCCTTTCAGGGTACGCAGGCCACGACACGCCCGTCCGAACACCATGCAGCCCCGCTGCGGAGACACGCCCCGCGCCTCAGTCCACCGGCGTCCACGTGAGCGTCTGCAGGTCCCAGCGCTCCCAGCCGCCGTCCCCGGTGGCCCGCTCGATGCTCCGTGAGCCCGACGGCACCCGGAAGTGGATGACCCGGTGCTCCTCCTCGGCCGGAGGCTCCGGCTGGCGCGCGACGGCCTCGTCCCAGTAGTGGAACGTCGCCTCCGCATGGTCCGCGTCGAGCTCGACCATCACGAACCCGTGTTCGCGCATCAGCCCTTCGGCGATGTGCGGGTTCGCCCGCACGTCCCGGTTGAGCAGAAAGTCGCGCAGCAGCAGCGCGAGGGCCGGAGCCCCGGCGCTGCGCAGCGTCGGGTCGCTCTGCGCCCGCGACAGCACGATGGAGCCGAACGTGCCGGAGGACACGGCCCCGGTCACGAACTCGACCACCCGCGCATCGGGGTCACCGTCCGGATGAGGCGTGGCGGCCAGGAAGGCGTGTCGATCGCCGGTGCACACCAGCACGTTCTCGACGTCGGCGATGGCCGCAAGCACGTGGTGACGGCGTCGGGGCATCCCGGCCCAGTCCTCGGCGGTCATCAGGAACCGCTGGGCCAGCGCGGGCGGCGCCGTCTCCACGGTGCGCAGGTCCACGGCCATCGCCGAGAGCGGGTAGGCGTTGCCCCAGATCTTCCAGCGCGCGGTCGAGGAGCGCATGGTGTCGATGAACCAGGCTTCCTGCTCGGGCCCGAGCATGTCCTCGCTTGTCCGCTGCGACTCCTCCCACAGGTGCGCCGAGTAGCGCAGCAGGGGCTCCTCCACGACGAGGTCGCGGGCGCCGAGGCTGCTGTAGGGAGCCGTCTTGGCGAAGTGATGGAACGCGATGCCGCGCGGGAGCTCGTCCCGCCCGTCTTCGGGCACGCGGGGCACGTCCGGTGACGTGCCGTCGGGGTCCAGCCGGTTGGCGAGGTCATCCAGCCATGTGACGCTCACGAGCCCGCGGGCGTGGGCGGGGTCGTAGCCACCGCTCTCGGCGCCGTCGGCGACGAGCTGGCGCAGCGGTGCGTTCTCCGGGGCATCGAGGTCGATGTAGGGACCCTGCACGTCCGGGAGGCCGCCCGGCTGCGCCAGGAGCTGGTCCTCGGTCATGACGACGCGACCGGGGAATCCGCCCTCGTCGACGAGGTGCTCGGTACGCCAGGTGCGCACATCGGGCAGCAGCAGGTGGGCCAGGCTGCCCCACCGCAGGTCCCGGTAGATGATGAGGTCCCCCGGGAACGGCGCCTCCGGATCGTAGCGGAAGTCCGGCCCCTGGGGCCAGTCCACCGGCATGTACTCGAACCACGCCTGGCTCGCGGCCTTGCGCCGGTCCACGTCCTCCTCGTCCACCCGCCCGTTGAAGTAGGTGCCGTTGGCACCCCACGCGTCGTTGGTGAACTCGTGGTCGTCCCAGGTGCAGACGAAGGGACACCGCTCGTGAGCCGCCTGAAGGTCGCGGTCGCTTCGGGTCGTCCGGTAGAGCGTCCGGTAGTGTTCGAGGGTCACGGCCGCGTGATACTCGTCCTCCTCCCCCTCGTTGAACACGATGGCCTCCGCCGTGTCGTCGAAGACCATCTGTCGGTCCTCGGTGCCGGTCTGGAACCCCGGGTCGTTCGTCGTCTCGTAGACGTAGTCGCCCAGGTGGAGCACGAAGTCCGGATCCTCGTCGAGGATCGCACGGTAGGGGTGGTAGTACCGGCCGTTGTAGTCCTGGCACGACACGAACGCGAACCGGACGGGCACCTCGTCCTCCGGCGCGGGGGCGGTGCGGGTCCGTCCCGTCCGGGACATCCACGCCTCCCCGTCGCGCACGACCACGAAGCGGTAGTACAGCACCATCCCCGGCTCGAGGCCCTGCAGACGCACCTTCACGCAGTGGTCGTAGGCCCCCTCGGCGGTGACGCGCAGCACACGTTCACCTCCGAGAGCGAGCGGCTCCTCGAATGCGGCGTCCCGCGCCACCTCCAGGTAGAGCGGGACGTCCTCCCCGCTCGCCCGGGCCTCGGCGTCCTCGAGCCGAGTCCACAGGATGACCGTGTTCGGCGACGGGTCCCCCGACGCCACGGACTGCGGGAAGAGTGCGTCCCCAGGCTGGGGACTCCCCTCCCACGGAAGCGGGGCGTCCCCGCCGTCGTCGCCGCAGCTCTTGAGCAGGCCCGCCGCCACCGTGCACGCCGTGATGCGAAGGAAGGTCCGTCTCTTCATGCTGGTCACCTCACCGGTAAGAACGCCATCGCGGTGTCGCGCGCGAACCGGTCGAGGCCGCACGGCGGCACCCGCTCGTGACGATCCGGTTACGCAACCATGACACCGCAGGCAACGGGCGAGCGGGATGCGCCGCGTCACATCGGCGAGCAAAGCGACGGGGCCGGCGTTGGCAACGCCCTTGCCGCTTCCCCCCGATTCGTGGAACAACCACCGGACACGCAGGCCTCGACCGCGCGGGCCCACCCGGCGGACGAGCACAGCCACACCCGACCCCGGAACCGGAGCACGCCGATGGCCATCCTCCCGCCGTTCAACCTGCACCAGTGGATCGACGAGCACCGCCACCTGCTCAAGCCCCCCGTGGGCAACCAGGAGGTCTACCCCGGCGAGGACTTCATCGTCATGGTCGTCGGCGGTCCCAACACCCGCAAGGACTACCACATCGACCCCGGCCCGGAGTTCTTCTACCAGGTCGAGGGGGACATGACCCTCCGCATCGTCGAGGACGGTACCCCGAAGGACATCGAGATCCGCGAGGGAGAGGTCTTCTACCTGCCCCCGTTCGTCCCCCACTCCCCCCAGCGACGCCCCGACACCGTCGGCCTCGTCATCGAGCGCAAGCGCCTCGAGGGCGAGGAAGACGGCCTGCGCTGGTACTGCGAGAGCTGCCACCACGTCCTGCACGAGGAGTTCTTCGCCCTCGAGGACATCGTCGCCCAGCTCCGCGGCGCCATCGAGCGCTTCCACGCCAGCGAGGAGGCCCGCACCTGCGCCAACTGCGGCGCCGTCATGGCCGCACCCAGGTGAGGGAGAACACCATGCGCATCGACATGCACACCCACATCCTCCCCGAACACATCCCCCCGTTCGACGAACAGTTCGACACCCCGGGCTGGATCCGCCTCGACCACCACCGCCCCGGCTTCGCCCGCATGATGAAGGGCGACACCTTCTTTCGCGAGATCGAGGCCAACTGCTGGGACCCCGAGGTCCGCATCCGCGAATGCGACACCCTCGGCATCGACATCCAGGTCCTCTCCACCGTGCCCGTCATGTTCGGCTGGTGGGCCCCGGCGAAGGACGCCCTCGAGGTCGCCCGGTTCCTCAACGACGACCTCGCGCAGACCGTGCGCGCATTCCCGCATCGCTTCGTCGCCCTCGGAAGCGTGCCCCTGCAGGACCCCGCCCTCGCCGCAGACGAGATGCGCCGCTGCATCCGCGACCTCGGCATGCCCGGCGTCCAGATCGGCAGCCACGTCAACGACTGGAACCTCGACGAAGACGAGCTCACCCCCTTCTGGGAAGCCGCCCACGACCTCGAGGCCGCCGTCATGGTCCACCCCTGGGACATGATGGCCATGGAGAAGATGCCCCGACACTGGCTCCCCTGGCTCGTCGGCATGCCCGCCGAGACCTCCCTCGCCATGTGCTCCCTCCTCATGGGCGGCATCGTCGAGAAGTACCCCCGCATCCGCTTCTGCTTCAACCACGGCGGCGGCGCCTTCCCCGGCACCCTCGCCCGCATCCGACACGGCTTCGACGTCCGCCCCGACCTCTGCCAGACCCGCACCACCACCCCCCCGGACGAGCTCCTCGACCGCATCTGGGTCGACTCCGTCGTCCACGACGAACGCTCCCTCCACTTCCTCCTCGACGTCTTCCCCCACGACCGCGTCGTACTCGGTTCCGACTACCCCTTCCCCCTGGGCGAACTCCAGCCGGGAACCCTCCTGCGCGAAGCCGATCTCGACCCCACCGTCCGCGATGCCATCGGGTTCCGCAACGCCCTCGACTGGCTCCGCCTCGACCCCGAACGCTTCCAGACCCCCTGAACTCGGCACCGCCCACCCGCAGGCCAAACGCCAGAGCACATCATGCTTCTCCACGTCCGCGCACTCGGGCAGACCTTCCAGGCCCGCACCGATGAATCCTTCGACATCGCCATCGCCCAGCGCTTCGACGCCGAGCAACCGAACGCCTTCGGACTCCCCGACGCCGACGCCACCTTCGTCCGCGGCGACGACTTCGTCCTCTCCGTCCACGACGGCGCACCCATCAACTGCAGCACCCTCACCCTGACCCCCCACGCCAACGGCACCCACACCGAGAGCATCGCGCACATCACCACCGACGGACCCTCCGTCCTCGACGTCCTCGACCAGTCCCTGCTCCTCGCCCGCCTCGTCACCACCGACTTCGTGCGCCGCGAAGACGTGCCCGATGAATCCTACCTCGGCACCAGCCAGCCCCACGACCGCGTCATCGCTGCACAGAGCCTCGACCGACTCCTTCCGGGCGTCGACTCGGGCACCCCCACCGACGAACGACCCCGCGCCATCGTCGTCCGAACCCTACCCAACACCACCCAGAAACCCACCCGCCGCTGGGCCACCACCAACCCGCCCTACTTCACCGAGGACGCCATCCGGCTCCTCCTCCGGCGCGGCTACCAGCACCTCCTCGTCGACCTCCCCTCCATCGACCGCGAACAGGACGACGGCGCCATGGCCGCCCACCGCACCTGGTGGGAACTCCCCCCCGTCGGCACCTCCGCCGGCGAGAACGCCTCCCGTCGCACCATCACCGAGTTCTGCTACGTCCCCGATACCATCCCCGATGGACTCTACCTCCTGGAGCTCCAGATCGCCCCCCTCGCCCTCGACGCCGTGCCCTCCCGACCGCGCCTCATCCCCCTGCGCCGAATCGCACGGCCGCACTGAACGAACGACCGCACCGAACCGCCGCACCGAACCGCCGCACCGAACCGCCGCACCGAACCGCCGCACCGAACCGCCTCCGCGTACACCCACCGAGCCCCGCATGACCGACAGCAGCCTCCTGCGCGACGCACGCGAACGCGACCAGCGCCACCCCCTGCGCTCCTTCCGCGACCGCTTCCACCTTCCCCGCCGCGAGGACGACACCCCCCTCGTCTACCTCTGCGGCAACAGCCTCGGCCTCCAGCCACGCGGCGTCCGCGAACGCCTCGACGCCGAGCTCGACCTCTGGGCCCGACGCGCCGTCAACGGCCACTTCGAAGGCGACATGCCCTGGTACCACTACCACACGTTCTTCCAGGACTCCCTCGCCCGCATCGTCGGCGCACACCCCGACGAAGTCGTCGCCATGGGCGCACTCACCGCCAACCTCCACCTCCTCATGGCGTCGTTCTATCGGCCGACGACCACCCGCTACCGCATCCTCATGGAAGGCGGCGCCTTCCCCTCCGACCGCTACGCCATGCACAGCCAGGCCGCACACCACGGCCACGACCCCGATGACGCCGTCCTCGAACTCCGCCCCCGCGACGGCGAGGAAACCCTCCGCACCGAGGACATCCTCGACACCATCGCCCGCGAGGGCGAACGCCTCGCCCTCGTCATGCTCGGCGGCATTCACTACTACACCGGACAGCTCCACGACCTGCGCGCCATCACCCGCGCCGCCCACGACGTCGGCGCCCTCGCCGGCTTCGACCTCGCCCACGCCGCCGGAAACGCCCCCCTCCGCCTCCACGACGACAGCGCCGACTTCGCCGTCTGGTGCTCCTACAAGTACCTCAACAGCGGCCCCGGCGGCACCGCCGGCGTCTTCGTCCACCGACGACACGGCGACAACCCCGACGTCCCCCGCCTCGCCGGGTGGTGGGGCAACGACCCCGAAGCGCGCTTCCGCATGCCCGAGCGCTTCACCCCCCAGCGCGGCGCCGCCGGCTGGCAGCTCTCCAATGCCCCCGTCCTCCCCATGGCCGCCCTGCGCGCATCCCTCGACCTCTTCGACGAAGCCACCATGCCCGCCCTCCGGCAACGCAGCATGGACATGGCCTCCTGGCTCCTCGACGCCCTCGACGACGCCGTCGGCGACCGCGTGGACATCATCACCCCCCGCGACCCGAACGCCCGAGGCGCCCAGACCTCCCTGCGCTTCCGCGGCGACGCCCGCCGCGTCCAGGAAGAACTCGAGGCCCGCGGCGTCGTCGGCGACTTCCGCCCCCCGGACGTCGTGCGCATCGCCCCCACCCCCCTCTACAACACCTGGGAGGACATGGCCCGATTCGTCGAGCTCCTCCACGACGCCCTCGACTGAACCCGGAGGCCCATGGCCACCCTCCCCCACGACGAGCCCCCGCCGCTCCCGGGCAACGCTGCCTTCAGCAACAACAAGCCCGAGCCCCCCCCCGATCCCCCACCCGTCACCGGCCGCCCCGAAGGCGTGGGCGCAGACGTCAACCCATGGACCCAGGGCCCGGCCGCCTCGCTTCGCTCCCCCCCCCGTGCGCCGGCCCCATCCAAGCCAGGCGTCGGCGTCATCGACTTCAAGCACCACGGACCGATCGCCAAGGACGTCGCCGCCGGCCTCGGCTCCCCTCCCACGCTCGAGACCGGCGAGCCCGCAGAGATCCGCGCCCACTACCTGCTCGCCGAACGCAAGGTCCAGACCGCCGCAGCCATCCACACCTTCTTCGGCGGACTCCTCGCCCTGCTCGGCATCCTCTTCACCGCCATGGGCTTCGCCGAAACCCCGGCCAACATCGGTGCCCTGGTCTTCGCCGGCTTCCTCTTCGGACTCGCCGCAGTCATCACCCTGATCGGACAGGGACTGCGCCTCTACCGACCCGCCGCACGCATCGCCGCGCTGATCGGCGCCGTCCCCTTCTTCTTCGCCTTTCCCATCGGCACCGTCCTCTCCGGCTTCACCTGGTGGGCCATGCTCAACCGCGGCGGGCAGGTCGTCTTCACCGAGGACCACCGACGCATCCGCGAGACGACCCCCCACAACGGCTCGATGCCGGGCTCCCTCGCCTGGATCCTCACCTTCGTCCTGCTCAGCCTCTTCGGTCTCCTCGTCGTCCTCGCCTCACTCGCGCTGCTGACGGTCGACTGACGAGCCGAACAGAGACCGGTTCGAACGCCCCATCCGTGAACTGCGGTCCGAATCGCCATGGACTGCATCCTTGACGTGCGCCCCCGTTGCGCCGATCCCACCCCACGCGACCCCTGCTCCGGACGGACTCCCGTCCTGCCCGGCACTCCCCCGAATCCCCCGCCCGACGCCTTCCGCGGAGCTGAACGATGTCCGAGCCCTTCCCGCCCGAGATCGCCGAGCGCTTCGGCCCCGTCACCCTCGTCGGCGCCGGCCTCGCCGGCTCCATGATGGCCGCCTTCCTCGGCCAGCGCGGCATCGAAACCCGCGTCCATGATCATCGCCCCGACCCCCGGAACGCCGAGTTCGCCGGCGGACGATCCATCAACCTCGCCCTCTCCACTCGCGGCCTCCGCGCACTCGATGCCCTCGGCCTCAAGCAGCAGGCCCTCGGCATGGCCCTGCCCATGCGCGGGCGCATGATCCACGACGTCCAGGGACGCACCCAGCTCCAACCCTACGGCCGACAGGGACAGTGCATCCACTCCATCTCCCGCGGCGGGCTCACCCGGATGCTCGTCGAGGCCGCCGACACCCACCCCAGCGTCTCCTTCCACTTCGGCATGAAGTGCGAGGACGTCGACCTCGACACCGCCACCGTCACCTTCAAGCCCACGACGGGCAGACGACAGAAGGTGTCCGGCCGCTGGATCATCGGCGCCGACGGCGCCTTCTCCGCCGTCCGCGCACAGATGCAGCGCACCGACCGCTTCAACTACGACCAGACCTGGATCGAGCACGGCTACAAGGAACTCACCATGCCCCCCACCGCCGGCGGGGGCTTCCGCATGGTCCCCGACGCGCTCCACATCTGGCCGCGCGAGGACTTCATGATGATCGCGCTGCCCAACCCCGACGGCACCTTCACCTGCACCCTCTTCCTCGCCTTCGAGGGCCGACACGCCTTCGAACGCCTCCAGACCCCCGCCGACGTCCGCGCCTTCTTCCAGCAACACTTCCCCGACGCCGTCGCCCACCTGCCCCACCTCGAGGAGGAGTTCTTCACCAACCCCACCTCCTCCCTCGTCACGATCCGCTGCAGCCCCTACCACCACCAGGACCGCGCCCTCCTCATCGGCGACGCCGCCCACGCCGTCGTCCCCTTCTACGGCCAGGGCATGAACGCCGCCTTCGAGGACTGCGTCGAACTCGACCTCCTCCTCCACCGCCTGCGCTCCGCCGACCTCGGCACGGTCCTCGAGACCTTCACCCGCGAACGAAAGCCCAACGCCGACGCCATTCGCGACCTCGCGCTCTACAACTTCCTCGAGATGCGCAGCCACGTGAACGACCCCGCGTACAAGGCCCGCCGCACCTTCGACCGCTGGCTCCACGAGCTCGCCCCCGACCTCTGGATGCCCCTCTACTCCATGGTCACCTTCTCCACCATTCCCTACGCCGAGGCCCGCGAACGCGCCGAGCGCCAGGACGAACTGCTCCGCAAGGCCGGAAAGGCAGCCGCCTCCGCCGCAGCCCTCGCCTTCGCAAGACGCCGCAAGTCCTGACCTCCGCCCACGTCCCCGACCTCCCGCCGCCCCCCCACAGGACTCACCCGCACACGGCGCCGGCCCGAGACCCCGCATCCTCCGCAAGAGCCGACCGCGAGACCCCCATCGCACCGCTCGTCCGGCCTCCCCGTCACCGCCCGACTTCCCCTCCCCACACCGCCCTCCCCGGCCCCCATGACCCACCGGTCCGAAGATACCCTCGTCGCCCTGCTCTCCGGCCCCGATGGCCCCGGCATCGTCGCCGCCACCAGCGGCTGGATCGCCGAACGCGATGGACTCATCCTCCACGCCGACCAGCACAGCGACCTCGAGGCCGGCATCTTCTTCCAGCGCCTCGAGTGGGTCTCCTCCGCCCCGGAACCGGCCCGCGAGGCCGACGACTTCGCCGCCTTCGCCCGCACCCTCGGCATGGCCGCGCGAGTCACCTCCGCCGCCGTCCGCCCACGGGTGGCCGTGCTCGTCTCCCGCATCGACCACTGCTTTCAGGACCTCCTCTACCGGTGGCGCACCGGTGAGCTCCACGCCGACCTCACCGGCGTCATCTCCAACCATCCCGACCTGCGCGAGGATACGGAGCGCCACCGGCTCCCGTTCCACCACGTGCCCGTGACCGCCAACACGCGGGACGACGCCGAGGCAAGGACCCTCGCCCTGCTGGACGAGTGGAAGACCGACCTCGCCGTCATGGCGCGCTACATGCAGATCCTCTCGCCAGCGTTTCTCGAGCGGTTCGCTCGGCCGGTCATCAACATCCACCACTCCTTTCTGCCGGCCTTCTCCGGGGCACGCCCCTACCATCAGGCCCACACTCGCGGCGTGAAGCTCATCGGCGCCACCGCACACTATGCCACCGCCATCCTGGACGATGGTCCGATCATCGCTCAGGACGTCGCGCCCGTGACCCACCGCGACAGCGTGCCGGACCTCATCCGCAAGGGACGCGACCTCGAGCGCACGGTCTTCGCCCGGGCCGTGCGCCTGCACTGCGAGCACCGCGTGCTCGCGTACCACAACAAGACGGTCGTCTTCGAGTAGGGCCGGAACGCCGGCTCAGCGATCCGCCGGGGACGCCAGGCGCAGGACTTCAGCCCGCAGCGCATCCAGAGGCAGCTCGGCAAGCTCCCGGGCGAGCGAAGCACCGCCAAGCGTTTCGATCACGCCCAGCAAAGCGGCTCGTTCACCTTCTGCGCGACCTTCTGCGCGACCTTCTGCGCGACCTTCTGCGAGACCTTCTGCGCGACCTTCCCGCCGCGCGTTCGCCATCGCGAGATCATACCGTCGGTGAGCCTCCCGAACGAGGTCCAGCTGCTCGTCCTGCTCCAGATGTCCCCAGGGCTCGGGCCTCGCCAGTGCTTCCTGTGTCATCGTCGCCTCCTTGACCGCATGAAAACGCCGGTCACCCGGAAACCTAACTCGGCCGACGAGGCCGAGCAAGGTGAGCAGGCGCAGCCGCTCCACCTCGCCGCAGGCCGCCAGAGCCCGGCTACCGCGCAGCTCATCCATGAGCGCGGCGATCTCGCCGGCCGGCGTGTAACGTCCCGGTTGCTCGTCGTCTCGCGCTTCATCGGCACTCCCATGCGCAACCCGCCGCATGCCTGTCTGTTCGTCCTCGCGCGCCTTGCGTTGCGAGGAAACGACCATCGGGGACAGGCACGCGCGCAGTGCCCCCCACCGCGTCCCACACGCAGGGGGTGCAATTCGTTTCGCTCCCGGGGGCCTTGCGAACAGCCTATGGTGGTTCGTGATGGGCCGTGATGGCGCCTGTTCCCTGCACCCTTCACCCTTCAACCGAGATCATGATGCTCTCCACCCCGAACCGCCTGTCTCCGCGAGTTGCTCCGGGAGCTCACCCAACCGCCCGCACGGAACGCCCGCTGCGCGGTCTCGTCGCAGCTGTCGCCCTGCTGCTTCTGGCGGCCCTGCTCGCCGCCTGCGGCACCTCCGACGAGACCAACGACAACCGCACCGTGGACAGCGAATCGCACTGGCTGCTGGCATGCGCCTCCGATGCGGACTGCGGGTCTGACCTGCAGTGCTGGTGTGGGGCCTGCACGCGGGCGTGCACCGCGCCCGGAGAGGACTGCGACGACGGCGTGGCCTGCGTGCCGGCAGACGGTCTCGAGCCCACGGCGGCCTGCAGGACGGGCGAGACCTCCGCCGCCAGCGGATCGTCGGCCACGAACAGCGGCGCCGTGCCCGCCGTTCCCGGCGCCTACCTCTGCCTGCCCGCCTGCAGTGACGACGGGGAGTGCGCCGGCCGACGCTGCGGGGAGGTCGAGGCGTGCCTGCCCCCCGACGTGGAAGGGGGCCGGAGCGGGGGCGGCAGCTCGGGGGCGCTCGTGTGCGAAGACCCGCTCCTCCCACAGGACGGCGAGTGCCACACCTGCCACGCACTCAAGGAGATGCACCGGGATCGCCTGATGGACGAGGTCAGCGATAACATGGTCGCCTGCGAACGATCGACGGACTGCATCACGCCGGAACCCACCGACAGCCTGTGCCTGGACAACAACAGCATCGCCATCTGCGGGTGGCGCGTCGTCATCCACCAACAGTGGATGGACGCGTTCTGGGCCCTCGACGCCTCGATCGCCCAGGAGACCTGCCAGAGTCCGGAGGCGCCCTGGCAGGGCTGCCGAGACGGCACGGACGCGTGGAAATGGGACTGCGACTGGAGCGAGCTGCCCGCCTGTGTCCAGGGCCGCTGTCTGGAGGGGGACCGCACCGACGTCCCGCACGTGCGCGCCGTGGGGGGACCCGGCGACACCCACGATCGCATCCCCATGCTGTGGACCCCCGACGGCGAGACGTGCACCGGCGAGGAGGTCGGCACGCTGTCGCTCTGCGAATGGCTGGCCACCATGGACGGGTTGCTCGTCGGCGAGCTCACCTCGATTGCGCCGATCCATGCCACCCGCCCGGATCGCGGCCAGCCCGCGGCTGAGGACGTCGAACCGTGGGACTGTCCGGACGAACACCGGCTGGCCATGGAACTCCTGCTCGAGCCGATCGCCCGCTTCGGACAGGCGAGCAGCGAGGAGGTGACCCGGGTGACCATCGGCCCCGACGACTTGCGCCGCTGGGTGCCCCAGCCCCAGCTCGCTCCCCGCCGCTGGGGAGGCGGCTCCCTGGTGTGGGGAGGAATCCCCGACGACGTGCCGGACCGGGAGGCAGACACGCTGCACGCGGGTGCAGGCCGCCTGGTGCCGGATTCGAGGCACACGGACGCCCGGATTCTCGTACTCCCCATCGTCGCCGGGGAGCCGGACACACAGGGAAATGCACGCTACGGGCTCGGCGGGCACCTCTTCGGACTCCACGCGAGCGACGCCGAGGACGAAGCCCCATCCCGCGTGGTCTTTCAGCGGGCGACCGCGTGCATCGAGCCCTACCGCTTCGGCGAGGACTTCCGGGACTTGTCGCCGGACGCGTTCCTTGCGGCGGTGGAAGCCTGCTACGCACAGGGTCTCCCCGAGCAGGTGGACGACGTCCGCCTCCCCCTCGCGCCCCTCCCTCCGGAGGCCTTCGACTCGCGCTGCGTGAGCACACCATGAACACCACCGCCCTCATCGACCAGATCATGCGCCAGACCACGGTGCTGATCGCCCAGCTCGCCACCTCCGCCGGCCTGCGCGCGCCGCTGGCCCACATGGCCGACCAGGTCTTCGTGGCCCTCAGCCGCGAGATCGAGGCGCAGGGCGTGTCGCGCAAGGTGGCCGCCGACATGTTCGGCCTCGCCCTGCGCTCCTACCAGCTCAAGGTCCAGCGCCTCGCCGCCGGCACCGCGCCCCGCGAGCAGCCCCTTCGCGAAGCGCTCCTCGACCTCCTGCGCGAGCGCGGCACCGCCACCCGCGCCGACATCCTCGCCCACTTCCACCAGGAGGACCCCGCCCTCCTCGCCGGCCTCCTCCACGACATCGTGGAATGCGGGTTCGCCTACCGCACCGGGCGCGGCGACCACACCACCTTCCGCATGGTGGACGACCACGACCGTGCCCGCCTCGCCGCGGACGACGCCTCGGACACCCGCCGCCACATCGTCTGGCTCACCACCTACCTCCACGGCCCCCTCGGCGCCTGCGACCTCGCCGCCCACCTCGGCCTGGACCTCGACGACGTCCTCGACGACCTCGCCCGCCTCCGCGAGGAGGGCCTCGTCGATGGACCGACCGACGACGACCCGGCCTCCCCGTGGCGCACCAACCGCGTCCTCCTCCCCACCGACAGCCGAGCCGGCTGGGAAGCCGCCGTGCTCGACCACTTCCAGGCCATGGTCGCCGCCCTGTGCGCCAAGCTCGAGGCCGGCCCGCGCACGGATGTGCGCGCCGACGAGATCGGCGGGTCCACCTGGTCCTTCACCCTCCACGACGACCACCCCTGCGCCGAAGAGGCCCGCAGCCTCCTGCGCGACACCCGCCAGCGCATCAGCGCCCTGCGCGAGCGCGTCTCCGCCCACAACGACGCACACCCCCCACCGGCCGAGAGCTGTCGACTCACCTTCTACGCCGGACAGAACGTGCAGCGGCCGGAACGCGAGGACTGAATCCGCCCGGGCTCCGCGGCTCCCCTCCGCCACGACACCACCGAACCCGGAGCCGGAGCCCCCCCCCGACGGCCGAGGGTGGACCCCTCGCCACGCACTCCGAAAGGAACCTTCAACCAACGGCGCGCCAGGACCCGATTCCCACGGGCTAGCGCGGCACGTACGCGAACTGCGACGGCATCATCGGGCCCATCTCCGCCCACTGCGCCGGGTCCAGCCGCACGAGAAACGGCGAGCGAAGCAGGAAGGGGCGAAGCACCATCACCTGCTGCCACGGACGCGCGACCCAGACGAGCGTCCCGTCCGGCCGCGCGAAGAGACCCACGCTCAGGAAACCCTCCTGCTGCGTCACCTGCGTGCTGAGGCTGCCGAGGTTGAGCGCCTCCTCTCCCTCGAGCAGCAGCGCCTCGACCCCGCCCGCCGTCCCGCGGCGCACGCTGCCCGCCACCCGACCATCCGGAAGCCGCGTCAGGCCCATCAGGGTCCCCGCCCCCATCGGCTCGCCCGCATTGGGCAACGCCACGGCGCGTTCGAGTCCGCCGGTGGCGTCCAGCTCCAGCACCAGCAACGCGCTGCTGCCGTCGACGACGGGGCGACCGTCGGACGGAGACACGCTCCCGCCCACCACGCCCAGCAGATACCCCTCCCCCGCCGGCACCACCTTCAGGTCCCGGAACAGCCGGCCCTCGATGTCGAGGGTCTGCCCCTCACTCCCCTGCGACCGCAGGTCGGCATCGAAGGCCTCCCAGTGCACCACGCCATCCAGCATCCGCACGAACAGCAGCCCGCCGGAGGGATGCACCGCGAACATCGCCTCCCCGCCCCCACGGGTCTCGGGGCGCTCGTGGAGCACCTCGACCCCGCCGTCGTCCGCGTGTCGCAGCAGCAGCTCGTGCTCGAGCGGCACCTCGACGTCCCCCGGATCACCGCCCGCCCCGCTCGGCCGCCCCGCCCTCCCGAACGTCAGCGGAACCCCGTCCGGCGTCACGGCGTGCGCACGAGCGGTGACGTATCGCGGCACCTCGAACCGCGGCGCCCCGAGCAGCCGCCCGTCGTCCGCCGCCAGACGCACGACCGCCCGCGTCCCGCCAGGCATGGGCACCTCCTCGCCCCCCTCCACCTCCGGAAACGACAGCGTCCGACGGTCCGGCGCCTGCAGCACGAGGAGCGCATCCCCGTTGCGCGCAAACCCCAGCCCGTCCACCAGCGCGTACCGCGGCAGCGGCGCCGCCCAGCGCAGCGCCGTCCCCGACCATCGCGTCAGCACCGGCACCGGATCGCTGTTGTCCCCCCCGGACACCTCCGTGCCGTCCGACAACACCCCCTCCGTCATGTTCAGGATGGCCAGCACCTCCCCGTCCGCGTCCGCCGTCGCCGCCCCCCACCACCCCGGCACCGCCGCATCGGTCAACTCCACCGCCGGCGTCCGCCGCCAACGGAAGACGTGCGTGCTCCGCGCCTCGCAGACGGCCGCGTCCGGCTCGCCCTCATGGCCCTCCAGACACGTCCACCCTGGCTCCACCACCACGTGACAGACCTCCGCGTCCACATACGACTCCCGGCAACTCCGCGATCCCTCGACCACCCAGCCCGGCGGCGACACCACCCGCAGCCCCAGCACCGTGCCCTGCGCCGCGGTCACGTCACACGTCTCCTCGCACACCACGCGCGGCGCGTGAACCGTCTCCACACGGGCCCCCGGCGGCGCATCCTCCAGCGCCAGCGTCACCGTCCGCTCCCGCGGCCGATGGAGCGCATCCGACGGTCGCACAATCGCCTGCGACCACCCGTTCGAAATCAGGATCGCTCCGTCCTCCTCCACATGCACGTGCCGACGGTGCCAGATGTATGTGCCCAGGTACCAAGCAAAATCCCAGAACCCGTGCAGGCCCCGCTGGTTGCCTCGCGTCACGATCCCGGGCTGCAGCACCTGCACCTCTTCGCCGACCGGCCACGTGACCACCTCCAGCGTCGTCCCCGGCTGGTCCGACGGTCCGAACTCCCCGAACCCCCGCCACGTTCCGTCCGCCGCCATGTGCGTCTGGTACAGGCGCCCGAGCGACGCCGTCGGCAGGAAAGTCGCCTCGACCGCTTCCCCGTCGAGCCGTACCAACGCCTTCGCCCCGCTCGGCAGCGGGCGGGCGAAATGCACGGCCGGAATCAGGACCTCCGCGGGCACCATCGCCACGACGCGGCCGTCGACGTCGACCTCCAGCCCCCACACGTCGAGCGCCGGGTCGGAGAGATCGAGCGTGGCCCCATCCGCCGTCGTGCCCTGCAGCGAAATGTCCTGCCAGGCCCCTCCGGGCCGCTCCACCTGCACCCGCCGCACGCGCTCGGCGCCCACCCGCTCGAACCACACGATCGCACCCGTTCCGTCGGCACGCAAACGGACGTGCAGGTTGTCATCGAAGCTCGGCAGCGGCGGCAGCGGCCACGGCGCGGCCATCTCGCCGGGGCGGGCCACCCAGCGTGCCGCCGAGGACTGCGAGCGGTCGAGGCGAAGGTCCGTCTCGAGGAAGACCACACGCCCGTCCGGCAGCCGGCGAAGCTGCTCCACCGGCGTCTGCTCCTCGGCGGGCCCCTCCTCCGACTCGACCAGCGCCTGCCCGGGCCGGACGTGCACGGTCCCCAACCCGGACGCGGTGCGGCGCACCCCGACGAGCCCGTCCTCGGCGTCGGGGATGAGCTGCGCACCCGCCCGCATGGGCAGGGAGCTGCTCAGGCCGTACACCGGACACGCACCCTCCGCCCACACGAGCATCTGCAGCCCATCGTCTCGAGTGGGATGGAAGGCACCGACGAGCTCACCCGTCCGCGTCAGGCCGACGCTGAACCACGGGTTATGGGGTGCATCGAGCACCGCGCCGGCGGTGGTCCAGCCGCTGTCGGTGGTCCAGTGGCAGTCCGGTGCCCACCGGTAGCGAAACGCCAGGTCGTCATCGAGCTCGTGCCCGAGCACGAGCTCTTCACCCCGCACGAACCGGCGGATCGGACGCTCCTCCGGGGGCGCGAAACCATAGTCGAAGCCGACGAAGCCGAGCCGGCTCAGGCCCACGCTGCCCCCGGAGACCCGCGTGCCCGCCACGATCGAGATTCGCCCCGAGACGGTCCGGCTGAACGTCAGGAGGATGCGATCGTCCCCCGAGAACCACTCCAGGGACTGGTCGAGGGTCTGCAGCAGCGTGCCCCCGGTTCCGTGGATCACGCCGAGATCGCCGTAGAGGGCGCGGGCCTCGTTCACGGTGGTGAACTGGAGGATCTGCTGGTCGACGGAGATTGGTGAGGGACTGTCCGGATCGGCGATCCAGAACCCGCGGGCGAGATCCGCATGGCGCACCTGCGAGGGGCTCACCTCCTCTCCGTCGCGCGTATCCTTGCCGCCACAGGCGATCGAGAAGGCTGCGACACACGCAAACGCCGCGAAGACGAGCCAGCCATGCGCCAGATCGGCGCGCAGCAGTCTGCATACAGGGGACTTCAGTGGAGCGGCCACGCCCATGAAGACTGCACACGAGCACATGATCGAATTCAGCACGACATCCCTCTCCTGTGGACAACCCGGACCTGCTCGGAGCGCCTGGGGTCACGCGAAGCGCAGTTTCTGCGTTCGAACGGAGAAGTAGCGCCACCTTCATCCCAGGTCGAGGACGAATGCGGCGGTGGAGTCATGAGGGGTGTGCCGGAACGCGACAGGGGCTCGCGGAGGTCACCGGGGCGGATCGCCAATGGAGCCGACGGCCTGGGCGATGTGGGCGGCAGCGGCGAGGGCGGCGTCGTCGCGGCCCTGGGCGGCGACGATCTGGACGGCGATGGGCATGCCGAGGGCGTCGCGGGTGACGGGGACGACGGCGGCGGGGACCTCGAGGACGTTGAAGATGGCGGAGTGGATGAAGGCGCGGGGGTGGCGGAGGGTTCGGTGGCCGGCGGGGACGGCGATGGGCCAGGGCGAGGTGAGGAGGACGCCGCCGTCGCCGAGGACGGTGTTGAGGCGTTCGCGCAGGCGGCGGCCGAGGGCGCAGAGGCGCTGGATACGCATGTAGGAGGAGCGGGTGAGGCGTTCGACGAGGGCGAGGCCGAGGGCGTCGAGGGTGTGGGGGGAGCGGCCGAGGATTGCGCGGCCGAAGTGGGCGAGGAGGGTGGGCTCGGCGCCTTCGAAGAGTTGATCGGCGAAGGAGGCGTGGAGCCCGTTGGCCTCGTGGTGCATGGCGAGCCAGATCTCGTCGGCGTCGCCCAGCTGCTGGGGGCGCCACTCCTCGACCTCGGCGCCGCGGAGGGCGAGGACGCGGGCGGCGCGGTCTAGGGCGCGGAGCTGGGTGCGGTCGGGGGAGAGTCCGGCGAGGCCGAAGTCGGGGCAGCGGACGACGCGCTTCCAGGTGAAGTCGTGGGCGGCGGGGTCGCGCCAGCGCAGGGGGATGGCGGCGCGGTCCTCGCCGTCGGGTCCGGCGAGGATGCGCAGGAGGGGGGCGAGGTCCTCGGCGCGCCGGGCCAGGGGCGCGATGGTGGCGTAGCGTCGCGCCTTCCCGCGCGGGTGGGGGGAGACGCCGGTGATGGGGACGAGGCCGCCGGTGGGCTTGATGGCGTGGACGCCGCAGAAGTGTCCGGCGAGGCGCGCGTCGCCGTGGAGGTCGAGGGCGAGGCCGAAGGGGACGGCGCCGCAGGCGACGAGGGCACCGACCCCGCCGGCGCTGCCACCGGCGGCGCGGGCCGGGTCACGGGGGTTGCCGGTGCGCCCGTGGAGGCCGTTGCGGGTCTCGATGCCGAAGCCGGCTTCGGCGGTGTTGGCGACGCCGATGCAGATGGCGCCGGCGTCGCGCAGCCGGGCGACGGCGGTGGCGTCGCGGGAGGCACGGGTTCCGTCGAGGGAGGCGCGGCCGCCGGTGTGGGGCATGCCGGTGACGGCGATGTTCTCGCCGACGACGAAGGGGACGCCGTGGAGTACGGGGAGGTCGTCCGGAGGATTCCCCTGGCGGCGCTGGTCAGCGAGGCGGGCTTCCTCGAGGGCCTGCGCAGCGCGGTCCTCGACGAGGGCGTTCAGCTCGCCCTGCAGGGTTCGCGTGCGCTCGAGGGCCTGCTCGACGACATCGGTGGCGGTGCGGGTGCCGTCGCGGAGGGCGGCGGCCAGAGAGGCAAGTCCGCCGTCGGAGCCGATGGGGATGCTGTGCGACAAGGCGCTCCGTGGAGGGATCATGACCGCTCTCGGCGGACACACGGGGTGGACGAGGAACACGACGCGCGCGACGTGATGCGTGCGATCCGCGCCGGCGGCGCTGCCCGCTTCCGCGAGGGTCCGGGTCTCGTCGAAGCGGATGCTCCACCGACAGGATGCCCGCGCATGCCATTCGTTGCAAATCCGCGCTTCCCGGGCCATGTCCGCGGAGCGTGACGACGCGTGCAGGCGAAGGTAGGATTCGGGTCGCCGCGCCCGACGGGGCTTGCCGCGCAAGGTACCGACCCGAATGACGGGCAGGAACGAACGCCGCCGCTGACCGGCACGAGTGACCGGCACGAGTGACCGGCGCAAGTGACCGGCACGAACGACCGCCACCGATGACCGGCACGAACGACCGCCACCGATGA
>REDH01000029.1 GCA_007693585.1 Deltaproteobacteria bacterium | reverse complement strand
GACCCCACCGAAACGCCGGACCCCACCGAAACGCCCTGAGGCCGCATGAACACCGACCCTGCACGGATGCGCCGTGACTATCGCGAGCGTTCCCTCCTCGAGTCCGACGCCGGCGACGACCCCTTCGCGCTGTTCGGCACGTGGTTTGCCGAAGCGGTCGAGGGTGGTGTGGTGGAGCCCAACGCCATGACCCTGGCCACGGTGTCGGAGGACGGGTGGCCGGCTGCGCGCACGGTGCTGCTGAAGGGCTGGGACGTGCGCGGGTTCGTGTTCTACACGAACTACGAGTCGGGGAAGGGTCGGGATCTGTCCGCGCATCCCCGGGCGGCGCTCGTGTTCTGGTGGGCGGAGCACGAGCGACAGGTTCGGATCACGGGCGAGGTGGAGCGCATCGAGCACTCGGAGTCGCTGCGCTATTTCGAGTCGCGTCCGCGGGAGAGCCGTCTGGGGGCCTGGGCCTCGCGGCAGAGCCGTGTGGTGGCGAGCCGCGAGGAGCTCGAGGCACGGTTTGCGGAGCTGGATGCGCGGTACAGCGACGAGATCCCGAAGCCGCCGTACTGGGGAGGATACCGGGTGATGCCGCGTGCGTTCGAGTACTGGCAGGGCGGCTCGGGCCGGATGCACGACCGGCTTCGGTACCGCCGAGAGGGTGGGCAGTGGATCCGTGAGCGCCTGGCCCCGTGAGTCGGGCGCGGTCGAGAGCGGTTCGCGGTCTCAGCGGAAGACTGGGTACACCGGCCACGAAACCGGGAGCCACCACCGGCGCGGTCGAGAGCGGTTCGCGGTCTCAGCGGAAGAGGTCGGCCAGAACGCGGGCGTGGAAGCGTCCGGTGTGGCGTTCGCGCGGTGGGCTGACCAGGGTGGCGCCTTCCATGCCGGGGAGCGGTTCGTCGCCGACCTCGACCTCGGTGTCCTCTGCGGTGCCGCGGTGGATGACGGTGACCGCGGAGGTTCCCAGCCATCCCTCCGTGTCGGCCCACAGGGAGAGGCGGGGCACGGGGACGCTGATGCGGTTCAGCTCGAGGACGTCCTTCGAGGCGTTGCGGACGGTGACGCGCGCGATGGCCCGCTGGGCGCGCCGGGCGGTGGGGTCGGGGCTTCGGCGTGCGCGGGTTCGTCCGGCGTAGCAGAGGTCGCCGGACACGAAGCGGCCGACGAAAGTGTCGGAGGGACGCCAGATCGGGAAGTCGAGGAGCACGGTGTCGTCGCCTGCGCGGCGGATCTCCAGCCACAGGGGGATGTGGATCCAGACGACCACGGACTTGGCCGGGGGCAGAAGGGAGGGTTGCTCGAGCTCGAGGACGAGCGGGCGGTCGGGGACGCGGGGGAGGATTTCGAGGGCGGGGATGGTCTCCTCGGAGACGATGCGACGGTACAGGGCGCCCTCGGTCGCGGGTTCGTCGTCGTCGAGGGGGCCGTCGGTGATGTCGAACTCGGCGCTGCGCGGGTCGCCCTCGACGGTGTGGTGGACCCACCAGGAGCGCTCGGTGCGTCGGACGGTGATCGTGGCGGGGCCCAGGCGGAGCGTCCGCTGGCGGTTCTCGTCGAGCGCGCATTCTCCCCACCAGCGTGGCATCGCTCCTCCCGTGTGGGCCCTGAACCGGCGGTGCCGACCTGCACGCGCCGTCCCGGAGATTTGCCCCTTTGCGCGGCGCAAGGCAACTTCCGGACACGCCCTTCGCAGGGCTCCCCGTATCCCAGGACGTGCCGTGTCCGCCGTCAACGACCTTCTCGCCTCCCTCGCGGAGACTCTCGAGCTTCCCTTCTGGGGCGCGGTGCTCCGCGCCACGGGTACGCTCCTCGTGGGCTGGTTCCTCGCCTCGCTGCTGTCCCGGCTGGCGGTACGGGCCACCGTGCGGTTGCTCGACGCGCAGCAGACCATGCTGCTGCGGCGCTTCGTGTTCTACGGGCTGCTCGGCGGGGCGCTGCTCTCGGCCATGCATGCGCTCGGCTTCAACCCGGCGGTTCTCGTCGGTACCGCCGGCGTCATCACCGTGGCGATCGGCTTCGCGTCCCAGACCTCGGCGAGCAACATCATCAGCGGGCTGTTCCTCGTGGGCGAGCGCTCGTTCGTGGTCGGCGACCGCATCCGCGTGGGCGAGACCATGGGCGAGGTGCTCTCCATCGACATGCTCAGCGTGAAGCTGCGGACCCTCGACAACCTCTACGTCCGCATCCCCAACGAGACGATGCTCAAGAGCGAGGTCACCAACATCGGGCGCTTCCCCATCCGGAGGTTCGTGCTGACCCTCGGGGTGGCCTACCACTCGGACCTCGACCAGGTGCGGCGTGTCCTGCTCGACGTCTGCCACGCGGAGCCCCTCGCGCTCGAGGAGCCGGCGCCCGGCGTCTACTTCGACGGTTTCGGCGACTCCTCCATGAATCTGCGCCTGCTCGTCTGGACGGCCCGCGAGAACTACTTCGAGATCCTCAACCGCATTCCGGAGAGCGCCAAGCGCGCCTTCGACCGCGAGGGGATCGAGATTCCGTTCCCACAACGCACCCTGCACATGGTATCGAAGCCGGCCGCGGCGACCGCCGCGCCCGATCCCCCGCCCCCCGCCACGACCCCATGACCACGCCGCCCTCGCCCTCCGTCGCTCATTCGTTCCGCGTCGTCCCGCGAACCGGCGTCATCTACGTCATGACCGAAGCCGCGCGGCAGGGCTTCACCTACGGAGACCCGGACTGGGCCAACCTCGGCCAGGGCGCTCCGGAGGCCGGGCCCATCGAGGGGGCCCCGGACCGCATCTCCACCATCGAGCTGGACGCCGCGGCCTACGAGTACGCGCCCGTGGCCGGCCTGCAGGACCTGCGCGAGGCTGTCGCCGAGCTCTACAACCAGCGCTACCGGCGCGGCATGGCCAGCCAGTACACCGCCGAGAACGTCGCCATCGCCGGCGGCGGGCGACTGTCCCTGTCGCGCCTCGCCGCCAGTCTCGGACGAACGCACGTCGGGCACTTCCTCCCCGACTACACCGCCTACGAGGAGCTCCTCGATCAGTTCGAGCTGTTCATCCCGATCCCCATTCCGCTCGACCCCGAGCGCGGCTACGCCCTGAGCGCCGCCGAGCTCCGCAACGAGATCATCGGGCGCGGGCTGAGCGCCATCATCTTCTCCAACCCCGCCAATCCCACGGGAAAGCTCGTGGGCGGCGGCGGACTGGCCGGCTGGGTCGACGTCGCCCGCGACCTCGACTGTGCTCTCCTGCTCGACGAGTTCTACGCCCACTACATCTGGGACCCTTCGGCATCACCCAGCGGAACCGTCTCCGCCGCCGCATATGTGCAGGACGTGGACCGCGACCCGGTGGTGATCATGGACGGACTCACCAAGAACTGGCGCTACCCCGGCTGGCGCATCGGATGGACCGTCGGACCGACGTCGGTCATCGAGGCCGTCTCCTCCGTGGGCTCCTTCCTCGACGGCGGCGCGCCCCACCCCCTGCAGCGCGCCGCCCTCCCCCTGCTCGAGCCCGACGTCGCCGACCGCGAAGCCAGCGCCATCCGCCGGCACTTCGCCCCGAAGCGGGACCTCATGCTCCGCAAGCTCGTGGAGCTCGGCATCCGCGTGGACGCCGCCCCCGCAGGCGCCTTCTACATCTGGGGCTCCGTCGAGCAACTCCCCGACGGGCTCAACGACGCCATGGACTTCTTCCGCGCCGCGCTCGACCGGAAGGTCATCACCGTCCCCGGCGAGTTCTTCGACGTGAACCCCGGAAAGCGGCGCCAGAACCACCGCAGCCGGTTCGCCTCCCATGTCCGGTTCAGCTTCGGACCGGAGGAGGCGACCCTGCGCATGGGCCTCGAGCGCATCGAGAAGCTCGTGCGCGAAGCCCGCGGCTGAACGGCACCGCGAGGGCGGAGCGCGCTCCCGCGAGACCGGAACTCAGCGACGCCGACGAAGACCGAGGAGACCGAGCAACAGGAACAGGGCGGGGAGCCCGCTTCCGGAGCCGGGGGACGCCGCGCAACCGCAGCCGTCGCTGCCCGTGCCAACCGCCGCGCCCGGATCGGAGCCGGGGAGGCCGCTCCCGTCGGCGGGACCGGTGGGCGCCGCGCCGGAACCGGTGCCGGAATCCTGTTCCCCGCCTGTGGGGTCGGGGAGGCCCGCGGAGGTCCCATCGGGATCCGTGCCGCCGGGATCCGTGCCGCCGGGGTCCGTGCCGCCGGGATCCGTGCCGCCGGGGTCCGTGCCGCCGGGGTCCGTGCCGCCCGGGTCCTCGAATTCTTCGCACTCGTAGAACCCGATGTCGCACAAGGCGCTCTCGCTGCAGGGTGTCCCGAAGAAGTCGCAGTACTCCGATGCGTCGTCCCCGGCGGCGGCCCAGCCGGCGAACGCGAGCACGATGGTGAGCACGAGCGCAGTCCCGAGGAGGGCGAGGAGGGAGGGGTTGAGTCGTCGGAGGGGCATGGCGAAGCTCCTTCTCGGGCCGGTGGGGAACGTGCGTGCCGACGTCCGACGGGAGTGGACCGCGCGCGGAGCGCCCGGTCGGTTCGAGCAACGGTGGAGGGCCTGTACCGGGGAGGAATGGACCGACCACCGGGCCATTGTACCGGAAGGGGCCGATGACGCCCAAGGCAGAAGGGGAGAAGCCGGGTCAGCCGGCCTTGCCGTACATGCAGCGCAGCAGGTCGGTGCGGGTGAGGATGCCGATGATCGCGCCGTCGCGCACGACGGGCAGGCGGCCCACATCGCGGGTGGTGATGAGCTCGAGGGCCTGCTCGAGGGCGTCCTCGGGGCCGATGCTGTGCACGTGGGTGCTCATCCTTCCGCCGACCGGTTCGTCGAGGGCGTCGTCGCGCTCGGCCTTCTCGACGTCGCGCCGGGAGATGACGCCCACGAGTCGCCCGTCGCTGGAGACGGGGACGCCGGTGTGGCGCCATTCGGCGAGGTTGTCGCGGAGGGCGTGGAGGGGGAGGTCCGGGTGCACGCAGCGGACGGGTGAGGTCATGAGGTCCTCGACGCGGCGGGGCCTTGGCGGATCGGCGTTGAGCAGGGTGAGCAGGCGTTCGCGCAGGGCTTCCGGCGACGACTCTTCGGCCCGGGCCCGTGCGGCGGCGGCGGCGGCGTGTCCACCGCCGTCGGCGAGGCGGCCCAGCAGGTCGCCCACGTCGACCCACGCCACGCGGGAGCGGGCGATGATGTCGATGCGACCGCCGCGAGACACGAAGAAGCCCACGAGGGCGTCAACCCCCTCGATGTTCTGCACCCGGGAGACGACTTCGCCCAGGCCGTTCACCTTCTCGGTCAGCGGGTGGATCACCGTTCCGATCTCGATGCCGCTGACCTCGGTGGTCTCGATGGTGCCGAGGAGGGAGACCATGGTGCGCCGCTGCTCGGGGCTGAGGTCCCGGTGCAGGTAGCGGCCCATCAGGCGGAGATCGGCTCCCTGTTCGAGGAGCCACGCCACCGCGGCGGCGTCGCGCCCCGTGGTGCCGGTGAAGGCGAGCGAGCCCGTGTCGGCGTAGATGCCGAGCGCGTACAGGGTGGCCTCCACCGGATCGGGGCAGTGGCCGGCCGCGCGAAGGCGCTCCACCAGCAGCGTGACGCATGCGCCCACGGGCTCGACCACCTCGGCGGCGCAGTGGATGTCGTCGGACGTCGCCGGATGGTGGTCGAAGATCTCCACCGCCACCTCGCCGCGGTCCATCCGCTCGAGCACCGCCGCCTGTTCCTTGAGCCTCCCGCGCACCCGAACGTCGACGACCGTCATCCGGGTCACGGACTCCGCGTCCACCTCGTCCGAGCGCGTCGTCGGAAACCGATCCTTGTGCAGGGCGAGAAACGCGCGCACCACCGGACTCAGCATCACGCTCCGCACCGGAACGGAACCCGGATACAGGCGCGATGCAGCGATCACGGACGCAAACGCATCCAGATCGGCGTTGGGATGACTCACCACGATGTGCATCTCTGCCCCTCCCTCGCACCCATGCACGGCCCCCCATGCTCCAGATGGCGCTCTTCTTCCTCGTCATGACCACCGTGTGGGCGGCTGCCCACTACTATGTCGCGCGGCGCCTGCTGTCGAGCGCGGGCCCCCACGCCCGCTGGCGCGCCGCCATCCCCGCGATCCTCGTGGCGCACTTCCTGTTCACCGTGGGCACATTCGCCGCCCGGGACCTCGACCCCAACCACGCCTGGGTCAGCCTCCTCAAGACCATCGGCTACCTCGGCGTCGGCGGATTCAGCTCCCTCGCCGCCGTCTTCGCCCTCGTCGACCTCGCCCTCTTCGGCGGCGCCGCGTTCGAGCGATGGCGCACGCGCCGAAACCCCCACGCCGGACCCGTGGACCCCGAGCGGCGCGCCTTCCTCACCCGCTCCGCACATCTCGGCGTCGTCGGCGGAGCCGTCGCCTTCACCGCGGTCGGACACGCCAACACGTGGACGCCGCCCGAGCTCGTCCGCATCGACATCCCCCACGACGACCTGCCCCCCGGACTCGACGGCTTCCGCATCGTCCACCTCTCCGACATCCACCTCGGGCCCACCGTCTCCCCCGACTTCCTCGTCGACCTCGTCCGCCGCACCAACGCGCTGGACCCGGACCTCGTGGCCATCACCGGCGACCTCATCGACGGGCACGTCCGCCACATCGGGCACTGGCTCGACCCCCTCGCCGACCTCCGCGCCCGCCACGGCACCTTCTTCTGCACCGGAAACCACGAGTACTACTGGGACGGACCCGCATGGTGCCAGGCCGTCGAGGCCCGGGACGTCACCGTCCTCAACAACCGGCACGTCCTCCGCACCCACGGCGACGACCGACTCGCCATCGCCGGGTGCACCGACTACACGGCCGGACAGCTCGTCCCCGAACACGCATCCGACCCCGTCGCCGCCCTCGACGGCGCTCCCGACGACGCCTTCCGCATCATGCTCGCACACCAGCCCCTCTCCATCCACGAGAGCGCTCGCGCCGGCGCACACCTCCAGCTCTCCGGACACACCCACGGCGGACAGTACTTCCCGTGGAACCTCGTCGTCGGCGCCTTCCACCCCTACACCACCGGACTCCACCTCCACGACCGCACCGCCATCTACGTCAGCCGCGGCACCGCCTGGTGGGGACCCCCCATGCGACTCGGTGCTCCCGCCGAGATGACCCTCATCACCCTCCGGCAGGGCTGACCGAAGCGAGGTCGTTCCACCAGCGCAACGAAACCGTTGCCCACCACGCTACACCGCACTACCCCCTCGCCCTGACGCCCGACGTCGACCCCTATCGCCGGCACGGGCCTCCGTTCTCTCCGAACCCGCCACAGCGCCGTCCACCGGGAGATCCCCTCATGATCGACCTCAACGAAATGACCATCTTCGTCCGGGTCGTCGACAGCGGAACCATCACCGGGGCCGCCCGCGAACTCCAGCTCCCCAAGAGCACCGTCTCCCGCCGCATCGCCTCCCTCGAGGAGCGGCTCGGCGTCCAGCTCCTCCTGCGTACCACACGGCGCCTCCGGCTCACCGAAGCCGGAAGCGCATACTACGAGCGCGCCTCCGTCATCGTCCGCGACGCCGAGGCGGCCGACCGCGCCGCCGGAGCCCTCCAGGACCAGCCCTGGGGCATGCTCCGCATCTCCGCCCCCCCCGTCTTCGCCGACGCCTACTTCGGGCCCCTCCTCTCCGAGTACCTCCGCAGACACCCCGACGTACAGATCGACCTCGACGTCTCCCTCCACCAGGTCGACCTCCTGCGCGACGGCTACGACGCCGTCATCCGCGCCGGAGTACTCCACGACTCCTCCCTCATGAGCAAGCGCATCGGCGACCGACGGTACGTCCACGTGGCCTCCCCGGCCTACCTGCAGGAGTTCCCCCGTCCGGAACACCCCAACGACCTCGCCAGGCACCGCATCGTCACCTTCGGCGTCGACGGCCCCGGACCGGTCCAGTGGAACTTCGAGCGCGACGGGGAGTCCGTGCAGATCGGCGTCAACGGACGACTCCACGTCAACAACTTCGCCGTCGCACGGGATGCCGCCCTCGACGGACTCGGCATCGCCCGACTCCCCCTCTTCGTCTGCGTCGACGCCCTCCGCGAAGGACGGCTCGTCTCCGTCCTCGACCCCTGGATCCAGGACCGCGGCGGCATCTACATCCTCTGGCCCGACAACCGACACATGCCCGCCAAGCTCCGCGCGTTCATCGACCTCGTCGACGAAGTCACCCGACACGCCGCGCCCTGGCACCTCGACGACCCCGCACTCCACGCCCGCGCCTGATTCCCCCACACCGAACCGCACCCACCCCGGAACCGCCACCCTTCGCCAACCCCCCGCAGCGACCCCTCGGAGCCCACGTTGAGCGACAACACCCCGCCAACCCACGACGACATCGTCTTCCCGCCGGGATGGGAACCCGGCGCACCCGTGCCCGACGACTTCGTCGACGAGGACCTCGCCGGGGACAGCCCCCTCGGACGTCGGGTCGACTTCGGAAGACCCATCCTCGCCCTCCTCGTCGCCGCCTTCGCCCTCTGGCTCGCCTCCCAGTACACCCTCGAACTCCGCTACGCCTTCTCCGACCGCGAACCCCTCGACCTCGGCCGCGCCGAAGAGCTGCGAGAACACCCCGAACACGTCCGCAATGGACAGTACACCCTCCCCTCCAACCGACACGTCCGCATCGAGGCCATCCTCGAACGGCGCGCCGTCGCCGACCGACACGCCTTCTACAAGATCGTCGGCGCACCCATCATCCGGCAGCAGGACGACGACGCCCACCACGACGCCAGACTCTTCCGCGACATCCCCCGCGCTCCCACCCGCGGCGAAGAGTCCCTCCAGCCCACCAGCCACGACGCCGGACGTCTCGTCGCCTTCGAGGACCTCCCCGAGCGATACCGAGCCATCGCCAGCTTCTACGGCGAAGCCCTCGGCATCCACTACTGCGGCGTCGAACCCTCCCTCGAACTCCAGCGCTTCCTCGACAACCGCCGCGAAACCCTCCGCCTGAGACTCACCCGCGAGCTCCAGCGAGAACCCACCCCGGAAGAACTCGACGCACGGCTCGGACGACACGCCCGCTGCCAGACCGGATACATGTTCTTCGCCAACCAGAGCCCCGCCGACCTCTGGTACTTCCCGCTCCTCTACCTCCTCTTCCTCCTCGCCCTCGGCGGAAGCCTCCTCACCCTCGTGCGCTGGGGACGCGAGACCTTCCGGGACGCCTGACCCCCACCACGCCACCCACCCCGCGGCCGACGCGAATCCCGCAACCGCACCCACTCCGCTCCACCATGCAGAAGACCGTTCGACAGCTCGGAGGAATGGAGCCCGACCGGGTCCTCCGCGCCAGCGGACTCGCCGGGGACCTCCCCCACGACGACCTCCTCCGACTCGCCGAGCAGCTCACCCCACACGAACTCCGCGCCGGGGACACCCTCTTCGAACAGGGCGACCACGGGGACGCCCTCTTCCTCGTGCGCCGAGGACGACTCCGCGTCGAACGGACCCACGACGGCCACCGCACCATCCTCGGCGAAGTCGGCCCCGCCGCCTACGTCGGCGAAATGGCCCTCGTCTCCGGAGAAGCCCGCGGAGCCACCGTCCGCGCCGCGCGAGACACCTCCCTGCTGCGCATGGACCTCCACACCCTCGAGACCCTCGTCCAGCGCAGCCCAAGAACCGGACTCCTCCTCGCCCGCGTCGTCATCGAACGCGCCGTCCAGACCTCCACCACCCCGGAACCCGGCGACTGGTCCTTCGCCCTCTCCCTCGCCCACGACGACGGACTCCTCAACCGCATCGCCGACGAGTGGATCGCCACCATGCGACAACGTACCGGCACCGTCGTCATCGACCGCGTCGACCCCGACCGACCCCCCGACCTCGACCACCTCGAACTCATCGCAGAACACCTCGTCTTCGACCTGCGAAAACTCAAGGACCGCTCCGCCCGACGCTGGGCCCTCCGCCAGTCCGACCGCTGCGTCGTCCTCGAACGAGACCACGTCGCACGCGACACCGAACGCGAACGGGAGATCGTCACCCTCGCCCGACCCGACGTCCCCCTCGACCACATCCTCCTCCGACACCCCGCCCCCGGACAGCACTGCCCCCCCTACGGCGACGGCGGACGGGACTACCAGCGCTACCGTCACGACGGCTCCGCCGACAGCCTCCACCGCATCGTCCGAAACCAGACCTCCTCCGCCATCTCCCTCGCCCTCAGCGGCGGCGCCATCCGCGGACTCGCACACCTCGGCGTCCACAGGGCCTGGACCGACGCCGGCTTCGTCATCGACCGAATCGCCGGCACCAGCGCCGGCGCCATCACCGCCGCCACCCTCGCCCACAGCAAAGACCCCGACGAGCTCCTCGCCCCCATCGAACGCTTCCTGCGGACCCCCCTCCTCTCCCTCCTCAATCCCCCCCTCGTCTCCGCCCTCAGCGGACGCGAAATCGCCGGCATCCTCCACAAGGTCATCCCCGACATCCACATCGAGGACAGCCCCATCCCCCTCCACATCGTCTGCGCCGACCTCGTCTCCGCACAGCGCTTCGCCCCGCGCACAGGAAGCCTCCGGCTCCTCGCCCGCGCCTCCTCCAGCCTCCCCGGCATCTGGCCCCCCGTCCCCCTCGACGGACGACTCCTCGTCGACGGCGGCATCTTCGACAACCTCCCCGCCTCCGAGCTCACCCGATGGACCGGCGGCGGATTCATCACCGCCGTCGACGTCTCCGGACAGTTCGCCCACCCCGACATCCCCCCAGACGCACACACCGTCAGCGGATGGACCCTCCTGCGACAACGCATCGCCGCCACCCTCCTCCGACCCTTCGGCGTCCGCCGAACCCTCGCCCTCCCCACCCTCAACGCCCTCGACACCGTCGTCCGCGCCAGCACCCTCGCCAGCGAACGACAATACCGCCAGGCCATCGACCACATCGCCGACTGCACCATCCGCCCCGACATCCCCCCGGAAGCCCTCGGCAACGTCCGACAGCGCGGCGCACTTCAGCAGATCATCCAGGCCAGCCGCGACCACACCATGCGCATCCTCGACGCCCTCCCCGAAGAACGCCGCGAACAGCTCGCCGGAAAACCCCAGTCCCCCTTCGCCTCCCGAAGCTGAACCCCCGCTTGCCCGCGCACCCCGCACGCCCTACCGCATCCCCGCGCTCCCCCCGCGCAACCCCTCCCTCCGAAACCCCCGGCCTACCATGCAGCCCAGCTTCGACTTCCAGCGCTACATCGAGGTCCGCAAGAACCCCTCCCGACGACGCACCCTCGTCGGCGACTTCGGAGAATACGCCTACAGCGCCGACCTCCGCGTCCTCCAGTCCCTCTCCTACGCCCGCCCCGTGCGACTCGCCGCCGAAGCCTCCGTCCGCGCCTTCAAGGCCTGGCGAAAGAGCGACATCCTCGGCTCCTCCGTCCGCGTCTCCGCTCGACAGTTCCCCCGCCTCCACGAACTCGCCGCCCAGTGCGCCGCCGAGCTCCACATCCCCGCCCCCGTCCTCTACGTCACCAAGGACTTCGCCTCCATCAACGCCGCCACCCTCGGCACCGAGACCGACAGCTTCATCCTCCTCAACTCCGCCGCCGTCGACCGACTCTCCGACGCCGAGCTCAAGTTCGTCATCGGACACGAGTGCGGACACATCCAGAACTCCCACGTCACCTACCGCACCGCCCTCTTCTTCCTCACCCACATGACCGGCATCTTCCTCAAGTGGATCGTCACCCCCGCGCGACTCGCCCTCATGGGCTGGAGCCGACGCGCCGAGGTCACGTGCGACCGCGCCGGACTCCTGTGCTGCGGAGACCCCGACGTCGCCATCTCCACCCTCGTCAAGCTCGCCGTCGGCAGCCAGGCCCTCACCGACGAGATCGACCTCGACCAGTACCTCGAGCAGCTCGAAGGCATCAAGGAAGGCCTCGGCCGCGTCTCCGAATACATGATGACGCACCCCTACCTGCCCAAGCGCGTCAAGGCCCTCCAGACCTTCACCCAGTCCGAGTACTTCCGCCGACGGCTCGGCCAGGAAGGCGGCCTCAGCCTCGCCGAGGTCGACAAGCAGGTCGACGAGATCATCAGCGTGCTCTGAACCTCCGCCCACGCCGCCGAGCTTCCGCCGCAAGGGACGTGGACGCCACCGACGGAGCCGCGCATGACCGCCCCCGGTGCCCACATCGAGAGCCGTGAGCCATCCGGCGCGTCACCCGCGTTGACTCCAGTGCCTCCTCGTCGAGGTGCGCCGCGACGATGCGCGCCTCCCCCTCACCGCCGACCCCGTGCAACGCAAAGCCCTCCACCGCGCCCGCCACGAACACCGCGAATACCTCAAGCCCCGCCTCGACGAGGCACTCGACCGCCTCCAACGCCTGCGTACCCGCCGCCTCGACGCCCTCGTCAACCGACTCGCCGGCCGCGACGACCAGCGCAGCCGCCAGGAACACGCACGCCACGAACGGGAGACCCGCACCCTCGAGGCCGACCACGAGGCCCGGGTCCGCGAATCCATGGCCCCCGCCGACCACACCGTCCTGCAGGTGGTGGCGGTACTGGTGGGGCAGGGGTGCGTCACTCGTCCAGAGCACCTGCGAAGTAGCTCACCTGCCGCACAACGCTCTTGATCTGGCGCGTCTTTGCCCTGACGCACACTCGGCTCCGGGACGCCGGACCTGCCTCGACAATGACTTGGTACAACAGTGCGTGGGCGCACGAATGCGCGATGATGGAACCGTCGGTGAGATCGATGACGACATTTCGATTGTCCCGGATCGCAGGCAGCAACTCCTCGTCTCGCAGGCGAATGGCGTGTTGCTTGTCCGCAATCGCCGCGCCGTACGTCGCCCGCAGGCGCACCTGCACGGCATTCGAACCGACCTGCATCGCGTCGAAGGTGATGCGCTCCCGCTTCCGATTGGAATGAACGGCCACATTCATCGCATCCTGGATCGCAGTCATGGCATCGCCCGTAAGGGCTGTCTGGTAGCTGACACATAGGGAAGTGCCGGCCCATGGGGCGTCGCACGACCGCACGTCCACGTTCCCGTCGGCGCCGACCTGCGCCACGTACCCCCCGGTCACCACCGTCAGTGAACCCTTCGACTTCTGCGCGATGTTGCGCATGACGTACAGTCCCAGACCCGCGTTGGAGACCCCGTAGTGGGTGCGGCCGCTGACCTTTCCGAGCGCGAAGGTCCCGCTCACCGCCGGCTCCAGGGCCATCTGCAAGAGCTCCGGATCAGCGTATCCTGCACCATGCCGCCGCTTGAGGTGCGCAACGATCCCGATCCCCCGGTCCGCCACGGCAAACGTCATGCGACCGGCCCTGTCGAAGTGGCTGGCGGCAACCTGAGCGCCAACGTCTGATTGGGCGTGCTCGGAGACATTGTTCAGCGCCTCGCTGTAGGCCTTCGCGAAGGCCCCGTCAGTCTCGATGTTGTCGAGTCCGATGTCCGCTCCCAACATAGCGAATCCCTCGGCCCGCGACGGCTCGGAAGACAGCACATGGACGGGAGCAGCGTGACCCGGAATCCCCTGAGCAACACGCTTTCCGCCCACCAGCGCTGAAAGCAGACCACATCGATAAGCGTAGGGTCCGCGCGCTGAATCGTCCACGTCAATCGCACCGCCGGCCTTCCGCACTGCGGCGGCCCAGGCCGCCAGCATGGCCAGTGGCCCTGGCTCCAGATGCTCGATGGGCGATGCACTCCGAATCCGATACCGAGTCTTGTCCGCCTCCGGCCAGCCACAAGTGAAGGCCCCAGTGGTCATCGACTCCAGCCTCAAGCGTGACTTTAGCTCGATTTCCTTGACAGCCATGGCTTCGCCTCTATGCTTGATTGCGGTACTGTCGAAGCGGCTCACCCTTCGGGTGAACGGCTTCCAGGCCGAGCCTCCGTATCGGGAGGAAACACTCCATGTGGTGGAAAAGGGTTGAGGCTCCGAGCCGTCAACCCTTTTCCTTTATGGAATCAAGGGCTGGAGATTTGTCAATGAGCACGTCACGGTTCGGCCGCCTCCTGAAGAAAGCGCTCGAAGACGTCTCGCGGGAAGACTACCCTCTGCTTGGCGCGAAGCTAGGGCAGTTGATCCGCAACCATGATCACACGTTCCATCCTGCATTGTACGGAGCGGATAGTCTCGCCGAACTCCTCTCGGCGCAACCCGACCTCGGATACGTGGAGCGCAGGGAAAAGGGTGACCTACTCTTCCACCACCCGGACACGACCCCCCTGACGGGATCTGACAACGTCAGCGATACTCACTCCGAACCTCCGCGCTTCCTGAAGCAGGACCTCTGGCAGGCCCTCGTCAATCCACACGCGGACACTGCCGCATGGTTCGACCTCAAGAACTGCCGACTCCATTTCCCCGCCCACAACGATTTCGATCCTGGACAAGGTGACGAACCGGAGCGATACCTGCAGGTGCCACCCATCGACCAGAAGGTCGTGCGCCAGTGGGCCTCAGCATTCATCGGTCGGTCCTCCGTCGAGGACCCAACCGGGCTGGACGAGGCCATTGACGCACCGGACTGCAGTTGGTTTCGCACACTCTCCGCGCAACTGGAGCAGAGAGGACTACTCTCAGCGTGGACAGCTTTTCACCGCGAGCAGGTCTACCACTACTGGGACAGCTGGGCACAGTCGCACGGCATCGCCAGCCACATCGGCTTCGCCCGGCCGGGACAAGCACGGCGCAACCAGAAACGACGGAGTCCGCAACGTGGGCTCCGGGAGAAGCTCCACCAGGTGATCGATGACATGACCGAAGACGAACTGCGCCAGCTCCTCATCCCCGCCCGATTTCTCATCCAGACGAATCGGTAGAGGTGCCCATCGTGCCCCAACAGGCTGCGTTCCTCTCGGATTCCTCGCGCGAAGCGGGACCGAATACTTGTCAAGGGGCCGGCACAACAAACCCGGATTCCCGGCCGGCGTCCAGACGCAATGTCGGTCATGGCCCGCGAACACCGGGGGAGCGGCAGTGGGAAACGCTCATGCCTTCGCTGCGTACGGCAGGAGCGGCAGTCGAGCGCGAGGACGTGGCTATGGAGAAGAGGCCGGTCGATGCCTCTGGACGCCAGCAGGTTATCGCCGATGAGGGCATGACCTGACAGATCTCCTGACTTTCTGATGTTTCGTGATGACGTGACTTCTTCGGTTTGAAGCCTGGTTCGAACTTCGTGTTCCCCCCTCGTGCACGGAGGCGCCCAGTCCAGCCAGTCCTCTCGCCTGTCGTCCCCGGGGTGTCTGCCATCCTTTGCCGTCGAAGCGCACTCGGGGTAGGGTGTTGCACTGCCGCCAGCGGCGATTTCGAACCGATGCCATGGTGCGAGTGGTGGATGGTCTCTTCGGCTGGCCCCTGCACGCCAGGCGTGTCCACTTGTGACACGACCCGGCACGGGTTGCGCTGCAGCGCCTCCTGTGGAAAGCATCGGCCTCATGCGCGCCGGGAACCGCACGGACGACAGCCCGCGTCGTCTCCGGCCTCCTCTTGCTCTGCCCGGAGAAACCCATGCAAGGACGCCTGTTGGCCTGGTTGACCGTCGCTGTGCACGCACTGCTCCTCGCCGCCTGCGGCGGCGCACAGACCGTACAGGACTCCTCCCCCCCGGAGGTGCAGGGAGAACCCCCGCCCGCGGTGGGCGTCTTTGCCGACGAGACGATTCGGGACCTTCTCGCCCTCGCCCCCGATGGGATCGAAGCGGTGAAGATTCTGCGCATGCCGCCAGATTTCATGACCTTCCTCGAGACCGTCGACCCGGAGCCCGGCTTCGGGGGCACCACGGTGCTCGAGTGGATTCTCCCGCTGCTCTCGGGCATCGCCGGCCCCGGACCGACCCTCGACGCCGTGCTGTGGGTCAGGCAGCCCCACGTCGGGCTGGTGGTGACACCGCTCGAACAGGGCGCCTCCCTCGACGACATGCTCTCGCGCCTGATCATGACCACGCCGGACGTGGACCGCGAAGCGGTGCAACGGTTCGGACAGACCTGGACGCGGCTGACGGAAGCGGGACGCTCCCCCGACACCCGCTCCCCGATGGAGATCCTCGTGCGCTGGCACGACGACCGGTTCCTCCTCCTCGTGGCACCCGCTCCGGATGCGCCGGGCCCGGAAGCGCGCCGGCAGGCGCTTGCCGAGCGGCTCGACCCGTCGGCGTTCAGCGAGCGCTGGGCCGAGAGCATCCTCGAGAGCCTCTCCGCCCTCGACGCCGCAATCCATGAGGCGATCCGGCCGCGCGAAGACGCGGAGAGCGCGGTCCGGCGCTGGGCCGCCGGCACCCCCGGAGGCCACCTCGACCCGGCCCTCGCGAGCGAGCTGCAGACCCTGCTGGCGCACGAACCGGCAGGAATGGACCTCATGTCCAGCGCTGGCGCGGTGCTGCCGGACGCAGCGCGCTTCGGGGCGCTGCTCCGGGCACACCAGGGCGCCGACGACGTCTTCCGTGATGCCATCGATCTCGCCTCCGCCACCCGCCACCTCGCCGAGTCGGCCCACCGCACCACACGCTGCCTGGCGCGCGAGGAAGAGGGCCGAACCTGGCTCGCCTACCGGTACAACCACCACAACCTTCGGGCGCACGCCCGGATCGCCCACGATCGGAACCCCGACCGCAGCGCCCCCTCCCTGATCCGCTCATCCCGCAACGACCCCTTCGCCGCTCCCGTCACCCTGCTGGGCAGCACGTCGACCATGTTGCGCGAGGCCAGTGCCGCCCACGAGCCCATCGACCTCAGTTGCCTTTCCTGGCTTGGCGATCCCGCCGGGCTCGTCCACACGCACCACGCGTTCGGCGGTGCCCTGAGGACCTTTCCATCAGCCGACGCCCCCGAGCGGGAGATGACCCATCCCTCCGCTTCGCGTCAACCCGACGGACTCGCCCTGCTCGACCGGATCTTGCAGAACGGCCTCCTCGAGGTCGACCCGGATTCCGGAGCGCTCGTCGTGCACCTCCTCGCCCCCCCGCCGTTGAGGCGCCACCTCGACGCCCTCGCCGCGGGCATCCCCGGCATCCGGATCGAACCGGACAGCGCCGAGGAAGCAGGCGCGTTGCGCTACCACTCGATGAGGCTGACGTGGCGGCCCTTCGACGAATCCCCCACCGGACCGGATCGGGAGGGGCCCCTTCACCTGTGGACCCTCCAGTTCGACGCCCCGGGACAGAGCGCCCCGGAGCCCACCCCGGACACCGGCCCGGTGTGGCACGCCGGAGCGCTCCACTCCGCCCTCCAGTCCGGATCCATGCTGCACCCGGCGGAGCTCGTCGACGCCCTCAGCCTACCGTGGATCGCGGCCGGCCTCACGAACCAGCTCGGCCGGACCGTCGCCCCCGTCCTCGACACCTTTCTTCACCACAGGCCCGGCACGATCGCCCTCCTGCACACCGGTTCCGAGGACCACGCCTCCGTCGCCGTCGAGATCAGTGGCTTCCGCCAGCTCGACGGCCCGGGCGCGCCAGCGTCGGAGTGGGGCGACATCCTCGCCCACGATGATCCCTATCTCCTGCTCAATCCGGACATCCTCGGACACGCCATGCTCCAGTACCTCCCGGCATCGCTCCTTCACCCCGAGGGCGCGCCGGAGGGACTCCGGTTCCTGCGGACCAACCACCAAGGACCCGGCGGCCACCATGGCTGGCACGCCATCATGATCCACTCCCTCGACCACGGTGCGTTCGAGCTCGCCCTCGACGACCACGACGCGGAGCACCGCGACGCGGCCGACACCCGCCCCCCACCGCGCTGGACCCTCGACGTCGGCCGGCCCGTCGTCATCGAAACGTTCGGCCAACCCCTCCTCATGGCCCTGCACACCGCGGACGACACCCCCATCGGCAGCCCCTTCGCCCTCGCCTCCACCTCCCGCATCCCCAGGGTCCAGGGCAGTGTCCTCGACCTCGTCTTCACGGGCCTCGGCGGGGGGGTCTACGGCGCCCACCTCCGCGCGGACGAGCCCATGGAGCTCCAGCTCGTCTGCGTCGAGGGCTGCGACCAGCCCCTCACCATCGAGCTCGTGTTCGAGTAGCCCACCCCGCACCACGACCTGCCCATGAACGCGATCACGCGCGCGTTCGTTACGGACACGGGAAACCCGAAGCCCGGCACGTTGAGGGTGCGGTGTTCCGGTGCGTCAGGGCTGGGCATCGTCTGTTCTCCTCGTCCCAGGCCGGGAACGGCGGGAGCGTGCGCGGAGGGCCCGTGGCAGGAAGCGGATGCGCTGCCGAGGATACAGGGGAAGCAAGACGGGCGGGCTGCCGAATCCGAGGCGGGCTCCGGCAGGGCCACGATCGTCATCGGCGGCATCAAGACGACTCCATGGGGCACGCGCCAGCGCCACATTCCCGCGCTCACCCTGCGGGACCTGCCGCCGGCTCGGCGGGAGGCGCATCGTGCCGCTCGAACCACCCCTTCTCCGCAAGGCGATGCCAGGCGATGGCCACGTGCTCCCGCCGCATGATGCGGCGCTTGCGCTCGGAACCCGAGGGCCAGTCGGCAAGGGCGTGGACACAGGCGTCGGGACTCTCGCGCACGGCTGGTGTATCTCTCGCCAGCCAGTCAGCGGTGGAGAGGAGTTCCAGGCCATAGGGGGTCTGGAACCCTTCGATGAGATCCTGGACCGCCTCGAAGCAAGCTCGCGCTGCGTCGTCATTGTCCAACAGGGCGCCAGCCTCATTGACGCCCTCTGGCTCGAGCGACAGCGGCGCCCAGGGGTTGCGGTCCACGAGCCCGCAGATGTGGTGGCCCTCCAGGGTCTGAAGCATGTGGTAGAGCGCATCCGAGTAGGGACCGTAGATGTGAGGCTGAAAGCGCATGCCGAGCGGCGCACCGGCGCGCTCCAGAAAATAGGCCAGCTTCTGGGTTTCAAGGTGCGTGATGGCATGGTCGAGGATCCGGTACCGGTCCATCAGAGCGAGGACCATGGCTCGAGCGGACGTCATCACCGGGCGCTTGGTGCGTACCGGGCGCTCCGCTGCTCGCGGCACGTGGCCCGGCTCCCAGAGCAGCACCTCGACGCCGGTGAGCGGCGCGAACTTCGCGGCGATCAGAGGCTTCACCTCGGCCCAGTCGAGGCCACCTAGGCCGGAACCCAGAGGCGGGATGGCCACGCTGCGAATTTGCGCCTCTTCGATCACGCGCACGAGATCGCCAAGCCCAGCCTCGATATCCGCAAGGCGCGACTTGTGCCTCCAGTGTCCTTTGGTCGGAAAGTTGATGATGAGACGCGGCCCGACCAGCGTTCCGGTCTCGTACACGTGCATCCGTCCCAGCCGGAGTTCGCCAGCGCTGACTGCCCTCCTGTAGTCCTCGAACATGTCCGGCCACGCCTTCCGGAACTGGAGCGCAATTCCCTTTCCCATCACGCCGACACAGTTGACCGTGTTGACCAACGCCTCGACCGGAGCCTCGAGCAGATTGCCGCTTCCCTCGCGAATCATCGCCTGCCTCAGTAGTACCAGTGGGGCCGCACCACCACCTCCGGCTGGTGAACACATCCCACGCTGGAGTATAGCCCACGCACCCTGTTCTCAACCAGCGCGTTGAGCACGACAACCCCTCTCACGAGGCTCCACGGCAAGGCTCGGTGGACGAGAAACTCCGCCTGCTTCCGTCGCTGCCGATCGGGGTCGTCACTCGTGTTGTTCCATCGCTCCGCGGCGATGGTCTCCCAATCGAGACTCGGGAGGGCCGAGAGGTCGTGGCAGGAGCGCGACAGACTCGACAGCGCGTGTCCATCGAAGACGACAATGGCGTGCCCTGCCTCTACAATGCTCTCGGCTGAGGCCACGACGTAGACCAGCTCCTCCTGGCCTCCAGTGAAGCCGGGAACATAGCCGGTGTGAAGCTGATACGGCATCGGACTCCTCGGCCCGAAATGGAATGGCACGTAGTCCAGAAGTGTGCCCCCCGTTCCAACCGTGACGCGCTTTCCATCCCTCTTCTCCTGGACGTCCGCCCTGTGCGTGTCCAGCCAGACCAGGTCATCATTGGGCGCGTGGCGCGCAGCGTGGAGTGCACCACGCTTCAGGCAGACCTCCAGGTTGTGGAGGTGAAGCAGCCGCAGCACCATCGTTGTGCCATCGCGGAGCCTCATGACGGCCGCGGCTGTATCGCGACAACCTCTGCCTCGTACGCCCTCCGCAACCACTCCCGGCCGGGACAGGATGAGAACCGGCCGTCCTGGTCCTCCGCGAAAGTGAAGATGTTCGCATCCAACAGATGGCGCATCAAGGCGACACTCCCGCTTCCCTGCACAGCTCCCGGAACCCCCTGGTGCCCTTCACCCGCAGCAGCCTGAACGCGTCGGTGCAGGTGGCGTGGCCCTCCCAGGTGCTCACGGCCATGGCCTGCACGAGCCGGCGGCCATTGCGGCGCGCCTGCGTCCGGTAGAAGTGACCGCCGCTGCCGGCACTGCGGCGCTGCCGCGCGGCCTTCACCTCCGCACCCACAAGATCCGATGCACGCGCGCGATCCACGTGGCCGCACTCCAGCAACCGCAGCAGCATCACCACGGTGCTCACACGGAACGTGTGCGCGAGCTTGCGGGCCGCCGTCGGCACCGACGCTTCGTCGAGACGCTCCGAGCGCAACGCGGTATGGAGGGCCGACACCGGCACGAGCAGCTCGGCGGCAACCTGGTTGCACCAGCGCTCCACCGCCTGGTCTGCCGCGTGCGGAACGCCCCCCCGAAGACACACCGCTCGCGCCGAGCGAGAGGTGCGCCAGCTCGTGCGCAAGCGTGAACATCTGGGCCGCCGGCGCATCGGCGCCATTGACGAACACCAGGGGCGCGTGGGCGCTCGCAAGCGCAAAGCGTCGGAACTCATTCACATCCAGGGGTCGGTGCGTGTTGTGGCCCACCACGCCGCTCGCCATCACCAGAACGCCGGCGTCCTCGGCCCGCGACGCGAGCAGACGGAACGCCGCCTCCCAGTTCTTGACTCCCTGACGGGCCGCCATCCCGTAGTCGAGCACCTCCATGATCGTCTGCGCCACGCGCTCCGGTGGCTCCGAGAGTGAGGCGCTGCCAACGAAGTCGCGCGCGGGCTCGCCGTACAGGGCTGAATACTCCTCGTACCAGGCCTGCCGCTGCTGGCAGAGGGCGACGGTGTCCAGGAGGTGGACGCTCGGACGTGCCGCGTCGGCGCCCGCAACGCGCCGAAAGTCGGCGATGGGCAGCACGTCCTCCGGGGGCTCCGCGAGGAAGAAGGAGCCGAGCGGCGTCCAGGTGGCGTCGGCAAAGTCCTGTAGCTGGCGCAGGGTCGGCGACACCTCGCCGGCAAGCCACTCACCCAGACGCGGAAAGCGTCGCGAGAACTCCAGTTCGGAGCGCCCGGAGCGGTCGAGGGCCCACGCGAGGTGCGTGGCGGGTATGTCGACGCGGAAGGTCATGGGGGCCTAAGCGATGGCGCTGCTTCGACGGGGCCGGATCCGGGGGGAAGTATCGGGTTTCGGGATCGAGGGCGCAAGGTGTGGGGCCGCGGCAGGTGAGGTGACGGCCCCACCCCACTCATGCAGGATGGAGTCGCCCGCGGCTGGAGTGCGCACCTCATCCGGAGCAGGACCCATGGCCCCCCTCAACCACCCGATCATCGCCGCACGCCACCTCTTCCCGTACGAGCTGGTGGACGTGTCCCACGCGGAGCGCAACGCCGCGGCTGCGCGGAACGCCACCCTGCGGGTGTACCCGCGCGGCGGGCACAACGGCATCCTGGCGTGGAACCGGGCGGCCTACGGGGAGGACGTGACGGGGTTCCTGCGCGGGTGACGGCCCACCACCGCGCTCCCCCTCCCCGCGCGCGGTATGCCGAGTGCCCGTCGTGCAGCTGACCAGGACGGCCTTCCGCACCGCTCCCCGCGCGCGGTATGCCCCGACCAACCTGTGTGTTCACCCGGCCTTGTTGCGCCCATCGGTCTGAACCCGCCATGCTCCCCTCTCCCCTGGCCCCCCAGCTCCGTCGTGGACTCGAGGACTTCCTCCGGTTCCCCGTGAACGCCGAGAGGCGGTCGCGACGGGGAAGGAACGGGGTTGCTTCAAGGCGCCATGCGCGCCTCGGTTGCCGGATCGCACCCACGCCGATGTGCAGGAAGAACGGTCCACCCGAGTAGGTCGGCGGCAGCTCGACCGCGATGACACGACCCGGCACGGGTTGCGCTGCAGCGCCTCCTGTGGAAAGCATCGGCCT
>REDH01000123.1 GCA_007693585.1 Deltaproteobacteria bacterium | reverse complement strand
GGGTTCGGTGGGTTCCACGGGCTCGGTGGGTTCCGCGGGTTCGGTGGGTTCCGCGGGCTCAGTGGGTTCCGCGGGCTCGGTGGGTTCCGCGGGTTCGGTGGGTTCCGCGGGTTCGGTGGGTTCCAAGGGTTCGTTCTTCTCCGATCCGGAGGCGTGCGCGATCGCCTCGTCGACGGAAACGAGACCGAGCCCATTCAGTGCGCTCAGGGTGACCACGAACCGCGCCGTCTCCGGGATCCACTCGAAGGCGGAGACGTCGACGCCGAAGTCGAGTGCATGAACCCGTCGTTCGCGGAGTTCGATGAGCACAAGCTGTCCATCGTTGCCGACCATCACGAGCGCATGCTCGCCGGTTCCGTCCACCGCCATTCGAATCGGTGCTCCGACGGGTATCGGGGCGCCGGATGTCGTCACGGGAGCCGGCGGCAGGAAGGTGTCGTCATTGATGTCCGAGAGGTGCGCCACACTGAGTCCGTCGTCGGACAGCACCACGAACGTTCCATCCGGGGCGAACTGCGCGCTGCGGACGTTGATCCCGACAGCGATCCGGTGCGCTGCAGGTTCATCCGCGTCCAGCCGCACGAGCGTGATCTCCGATGTCAGGACACCTGTGCTGGACGATCCCGCTGTCCAGACCAGGGCAGCGGAGCCGTCTTCCGACACGGTGATGGCGTTCGCTCCCTCGAGAACGGAGACGCTCCTCAGGACGTCATCCTGCCCCAGCGGCGTCGCGTCCACGATGGTCACCGTCGCGCTCCCCTGGTTCAGGACAAGCACCCTGTCGCTGCCTGGAACTGCGACTGCAGCCACCGGGCGCGCACCGACACGAATGGACGAGACGCGCGGACGACCCGCCAGTATTTCGATGCGGGCCATCCGGCCCTGCCGGGTGTCCAGGACGAAGACGAACCGCTCGGTGGCGATTGGCTCGCTCACGCTCACCGGTGGATCCGACCGAACCCCGGTGTCGGCGGCCGTGTCGGGCCGCTCGTCCGAGAAGCCGGGCAATCCGGAGTCCTCGTCCGGACCGCGGTGGTCCATGCTCAGGTTCGCGTCTCCACACGAGGCGATTCCGAGCATGAGAAGCGATGGGAGCAGCAACGCTCCTGGCAGTCGACGTGGACGTGAAAGGGTTGGGCGAGCGAACATGCGAGACAACCTCCGACGCGGGGACATCACTATTCGATGAAGGCGTTGAGCGCGTAGGACGCGATGGTCGCCATCTCACCGGTCGCGGGATCGATGAACGCAATGCGTCCTCCCTCCGATTCGAGCGTCACATAGATGCGGTTGGTGAGGGGAACGAGGCCGATGTTCTCGGGGCGTTCGTCGAAACGGATGGTGCGGCTTCGCATGCTCCCCAGCTCGATCCACTCCACCGACGGCGGGCTGGACCGAGGAAGCAGCAGGAAGGCGTGCCGATCGTCGGCGCTCCAGACGACGGCGTCCGGTTCGTGCGCGAGCAGAAGCAGGCGTGCATACCCGGTAACCAGGTCGAGCAGACTGACTGCGTCGGCCTCGAGAAGCGCTCTCTCCTCGACCGAGCCGACATTCACCGGGGCCTCCGGCGCATGGACGACCAGGGCGCGCTCCGCGTGCGGGGTCGCCGTGACCGCACGAAGTGCCTTGCGCAGGGGATGGATCCGTACGGATCCGGAGTCGAGATCGAGCTGGGCGACACGTCGAACGTCCTCGATCGTGCTGTAGAGCAGGACACGGCGACCATCCCGGAGCAGCTCGATCCGTCCCACAGGAACGTCGTCCACGGCAATCGTGTCCACGGACTCCTCGTCGAGCGGAGCATCGAGTGCGATCCGGAGCAGGAGTCCTGCGGTCCGCAGGGCGACGAGCGCTTCTCCCCCATCGGGCACGATCCGCACGTCGGAGGGCGGCGCGTCGACAGAGATCCGGGACACTGCACCGCTGCCGAGCTCGACACGGTAGAGCGCAGGGCGCTCATCGGTCCGTCGAATCACGGCCAGTTCTCCAGTTGGGTCGAGCGCCACCTGCTCGGGCTCGAACTCGAACGGCTGCTCGTCATCGATGGAAACGAAGGGAAGGACCATGTCCTCTGCGACCGCGGCAAGGTGAACGACATTCAGTCCTCCCCGGCTCAGGATGACGGCGCGCTCACCATCGACCGTGAAGCGGACGGCCCGGGGGGCAAACCCGGCGGTCAACCGGTAGGTGCGTGCCCGATCAAGATCGATGAGGCTGACTTCCTGCAGGCTTCCGATCGGGTCACTGCGCTCGGCGATCCGGTTGTCATAGAAGGCCGCCGCCCAGCGACCATCCCTCGCCAGGGCCAGGCTGTTCGCGTGCCGCACCACGGACACGGTCCGAACATCGTCTCGATCCGCCTCGGACGTGATGATGCTGACGGTCGAGTCGCCTGCATTCAACACCACTGCAGCGTTTCGATCCGGGTTCGTACGGAGCACCGTGGGGCGGTCGCCAACCCGGATCGGGCGCACCTGAAGCGACTCGCTGTCGATTCGTGCCACCGCGCCGAGCGCCGTATCCATGACGTAGACGTACCGCCCCGCTGCGGTAGGTGGATTGAGCTTCACGGTCGCCTGATCCTCCTCCTCGAACTCGGAGCCGGGAGCAGACGCCTCGGACGCCGATTCGGCCGCGCTCGCCTCCGGTTCGTCGCCAGCGCCAGCGCCCGGAGATGCGGGAGGCGGTGCGCGGAAGCCGGAATCATCCGCACCCATGCCAGCGCTGTCGTCGGAACTGCAGGACGCGATCGAGAACGCGACCACGAGGCTCCACAGGAATCGAGTACCCGACACGCCGAAAACGGAAGGCAGGAGCGGTTCGGCCGTTCGGGAGCTGCAGCAGGATCCGTTTCGCATCAACACACACCTCGGTCTGGAACGTGAGGATCATCGAACCATCGGCACGCAGGACCTTCCGAATGCGCGAAACGTGCCAGCCGCACAAGGGGTCTCCGCACCGCATCTGCAAGGGACAGGCAAGTGACCATTATCGAACAGAAGTTCCGGAGCGCTAATCGACGCACCCGTGCGGATCGGTGCAACGCGGATTTGCTCTGCGGCGAGAAACGCGACAATTGCGTCACGGCCTGGCGGTTCTCCCGACGAATACGCGAGGCGGAGCATCAGGCCCGGACTCGTTCCGTCGAAGGCGTCAGGAAGCGGTTCCGTCCCGGGTCACGTCGCGGGGTTCGCTCTGCTGGTCGGAGACGGATCCGTCATCGAGGCTCTTCCCGTCGCTGAGGTCCTCCATCTCCTTCTTGAAGACCTTGATGCTCGTTCCGAGTTGCTTCGCGACGTCGGGGAGCTTGCCCACGCCGAAGATCAGGACAACCAGGACGAGAATGATGATCAGCTCGGTAGGTCCGAGGAAGGCCAGAGTGGAAAACGACATGGTGGCACCGACTGGAGGGGGGCGCACGCCTGAGCGCACGAGGGGAGAGTCGCGCCGGCCCGTGCGGGTGTCAAGGAGCAGCTTCGGTAAACTGGCGAAGGGCATCCCGCGCGGCGTCCTGCTGGGCGAGCTGCTTCGACCTCCCGCTTCCCCGGCCCAGCTCCCGCTCGTCCACCACGGCGACGGCGGTGAAGACCGTCTCGTGTGGGGGGCCGTGCTCCTCGACGATGCGATAGGCGGGCGTCTTGCGCCAGCGCGACTGGCAGAGTTCCTGGAGTGCGGACTTGTGGTCCCTGCGCTCGGGGCTGGCGGTCACCCGGTCCAGGGCAGGCTCGAGCACCCGACCCAGAAGCTCGCGTGTGGCGGAGAACCCCTGGTCCAGATAGAGCGCGCCGACGACAGCTTCGAAAACGTCCGTGAGGATCCGATCCTTGTCTCGCCCCGCCGACTGTTCCTCTCCGCGTCCCAGACGAATGGCCTCGCCGAGGGACAGGCTCCGCGCAACGCGCGAGAGGCTCGAACGACTCACGATCCTCGACCGCAGTCGGGAGAGCTGACCCTCGGGCTCGTCGGGAAACCGCCGGAACAGCAGCTCGCTGGTGACCGTGCCCACGATCGCATCCCCCAGGAACTCGAGGCGCTGATAATCGGCGACGTCCCCGGACACCTCTGCTGCAAAGGAAGGATGGGTCAGCGCGGTTTCCAGAAGCAACCGATCCCGGAACCGAACACCGAGCCGCTGTTCGAGTGCATCCAACGGGGCGCGCCCACCTTCACCGTCGGCCCTCGGTTCGTCCCGGTTCGTCATGGCCCCGCAGGCTCCCCGCCGCCTTCGACCGTATCGATCCAGCCGCCGCCGAGCACCTCGTCGCCGTCGTAGAAGACCGCGGCCTGGCCGGGTGAGATGGCCCGCTCGGGCACCGCAAGCGTGACCACCGTCCGGGTCGAATCCGACGGATCGACTCTCACCGTCGCCTCCACGGGCTGCTGACGATAACGCACCTGCAGCGTGCACTTCAGTCGGTCCGGCGGAACACCCCACGCGAGCCAGTTCGTTCGCTCGGTCGTGAAGTGGACGAACGACAGCTCCGTACGCTCGGCGACCCACACCGTGCCGGACGCCGCGTCGATGCGCTGCACGTACAGGGGTCGCCTTCCCGACACGCCAATCCCTCGTCGCTGGCCTACGGTGAACCGATGAATGCCGGAGTGGACCCCGAGCGTTTCTCCCGAACCCGCGAGCCGGATGGGGCCCTTTCGGATCTCGTCCGGCGTGAGTCTCTTCTCGACGAAGTCGGCGTAGCTCCCGCTTCCAACAAAACAGATGTCCTGACTCTCGGGCTTCGTCGCCGTGGGGACGCCGAGCTCAGCGGCGCGGGAGCGCACCTGTTCCTTTGTGAGATCGCCCAGGGGAAAGCGGATGTTCGACAGGTTCTCCCGGCGCAGCCCGAAGAGGAAGTAGCTCTGGTCCTTCTGGCGATCCACACCACGCAACAGCCGGTGGCGCCCGTTGCGCTCCTCGATCCGTGCGTAGTGCCCAGTGGCCAGGAAACTCCCACCCAGCCTCGTCATCCGCTCGAGCAGCGTGTCGAACTTCAGGTGGTCATTGCAGAGGACACAGGGACTCGGCGTACGCCCGGCCCGATACTCGGCCACGAAGTAGTCCATGATCCGCTCGCGAAACTCCCGCTGGTAGTTGGCCACGTAGAACGGGAAATCGAAACGGGACGCCACGGTCCGAGCGTCGAGAAGGTCATCCGGAGAGCAGCAGGACTTGCCGGCTGCGGCGTCGGGATCGCCGTACAGCCGCATCGCGATACCGACCACCTCGAACCCCTCACTGGCCAGGGCGGCGGCCACGTAGCTCGAGTCGACGCCTCCGCTCATCGCCACCACGGCACGTCCACGGACGACACCTGGATCGACGGCCGGGACATCGGAATTCGGAGAAATCAGTGGGACACTCATGGCGGAATCGGGTCGGGGGGACGCGCGGCAACCGGGAACGCGCGGATCATCAGGTTGTCGCCGTGCACGCGCGAGATCAAGCATCGAGTGCCCGAAGAACCCGTAAACCGAGATCGTCACCCGCGAGCCCCACGTGCTCCGGCCCCAGCGAGAAACGCAGAACCCGCCGGGCCGCCTCCTCCCCGAGAGGCAGCGCCAGCAGGACCGGAGACGGGTCGATGCTGCCCGCACTGCACGCGGACCCCGCACTGGCGGCGATGCCCGCAAGATCGAGCAGCATGAGCATTTCCTCCGCATCGCCGCCCGGGAACTCCACGCTGCTCGTGTTGGGAAGTCGCGGCGCAGCCTTGGCCAGGACCCTCGCCCCAGCCGTCTCGAGACGCCGCTCGAACGCGTCCCGAACAGGCGCGAGTCCCTGCCACAGCCTGTCCTCGCGTTGCCGGAGAAGTTCGGCCCACGCGTGTGCGAACGCCACGTTCTCCGTGCCGGGCCGTCTCCCGCGCTCCTGATGGCCGCCAGGGAGGACCGGGTGAACAACACGCCCACCGCGAAGGAGCAATGCCCCCACTCCCACCGGTCCACCAGCCTTGTGCGCGCTCAGGGTCACCGAGGTCACGCCGTCCGGCAACTCCAGCGGAAGCCGGCCGAACACCTGCGACGCGTCCACATGCAGCGGAACACCCGCGACCGCGCAGGCGCCGGCCCACGCCGCAAGGTCCGTGACCACGCCAAGCTCATTGTTGGCGGCGGTCACGAGGGCGTGGTCGGCACCCTGGAGAATGTCCTGCAGGGCAGCCGTGTCGTGCCGCCCTTCCCCGTCGTGGGGAACCCACCGGCACTCCAGAAGACCAACGGCTTCCAGCTTCTCCAGGGGATTGACCACCGACGGGTGCTCGAGACGGGATGAGACAACCACACCCTTCAGCGCGTGGATCACGAGGTGGTTGGACTCCGTCGCCCCGGCGGTGAACACGAGTTCGTCGCCTGACCACCCGGCCGCGTCGAGGATCATCTGTCGGGCACGCTCGAGGCGGGTCCGCGCCCACTGCCCCTCGGCGTGAACACTGCCCGCGTTCAACGGTCTCCCCTCGCCCAGAATCGCGTCGAGCGCACCCCGGGCTACGGGCCGCAACGGCGAGGTCGCGTTGTGATCCAGATAGAGACGAGACATGGGCGGCCAGGAGGACGGAAGGCCGGCCTGAACAGTGACCCCGACAGGAATCGAACCTGTGGCCTGCGGATTAGGAATCCGCCGCTCTATCCAACTGAGCTACGGGGCCGGCCGAAGTCGCTGTGCACCGCAGCGACGCATTCGTCAATACTGGATGACGCTGTACACCGGTCGTGCACCGAGCCGGGCGCGCCCGTTCAGGAAGCCCAGCTCCATGAGGCACGCGAGCTCCATGACGTGAGCCCCGCTCGCCTCGACGAGCTGCGCCGTGGCGAGGGCCGTGCCGCCGGTCGCGAGAACATCGTCGACGATCACGACCTTCTCCTGCGTCTCGAGCGCGTCCACATGCATCTGCAACGTGTCCGTGCCGTACTCCAGGGCGTAGGTCACCTCCCGGGTCTCCCGGGGCAGCTTGCCGGGCTTGCGCACGAGGACCAGTCCGATGCCCAGCGCGTACGCGAGCGCGCTGCCGAGCAGGAACCCGCGGCTCTCGATGGCGACGATCTTCTGAACTCCCCTCGTGGCGTAACGCGCCTTGAGGTGGTCGATGACGATGAGGAGCGCCTCCCCGTTGTCCAGCAGCGGGGTGATGTCCTTGAAGGTCACCCCTTCCGTAGGGAAGTCGGGAACGTCGACGATCAGCTTCTTGAGGGCGGCCTGCAGGTCCATGCCTGGTGCTCCTGTGCGGGGATGGGTGGCTCGCCGCGGTCAGCTCGGGTCCGACGAGGGCCACGCCGTCAACTCGTCCATCAGATGATGATGGGTGAGGTCAAGGTGAATCGGCGTGAGGCTCGCCCGGCCATCCCGGATGGCGTTGCAGTCGGACCCCGGGACGTCGTGCCAGCCGATGCGCGGCCCACCAATCCAGTAGTAGCGACGACCCCGCGGGTCTTCGTTGACGCGGACCTCCCGGAGATAGTTGCGGCGCCCCATCCGGGTCACCTCCCATCCGTCACCGTCCCGATAGCCGCTGGGCACGTTCAGATTGAGCAGCGTTCGGTGGGGGATGCCGCGTTCGAGCGCATCGGTCACGACCTGCCGAGCCAGCCGCGCCGCGGGAGCGGGATCGGGATCGATCTTCCCGCTTCCCGACTCGTCGAGGGCGAGGGACACGGCGAGCGCCGGAAGATCCATGATGCACGCCTCCATCGCGGCCGCCACCGTGCCCGAGTACAGCACATCCTCGGCGAGATTCGGGCCGCGGTTGATCCCGGACACCACGAGATCGGGTGGACGATCGAGCAGGTGGACCACCGCGAGGTACACACAGTCGGTCGGTGTTCCCGAGCTCCACCAGCGGCGCTCGCCCCACTGCTCGAGCCTCAGGGGTTTGTGGAGCGAGATGGAGTGGCTGACTGCGGAGCGCTCGCGCTCCGGGGCAACGACCACCACCTCGGCGACCTCTTCGAGGGCATCGGCAAGGACGAGAAGGCCCGTTGCCTGGTATCCATCGTCGTTGGAGACGACGATCAGCGGTTTGTGGCTCACGCGCTTGCTCCGTCGGGAACGGCGATGACTCCGGCTCAGCGAACGATCCGGGTCGCGCGACGGCGGAGCCCACCAAGAAGGAGACCGAGCAGGACCAGGTGGAGCCATCCACCCGCCCCCGGGGCAGCCGAGCATCCGCACCCGTCATCCGAACCGTCTCCGGAGTCCCCACCGGCACCCCCACCGTCCCCGCCACCGGTGGTGGCCACACACTGGAAGTCCAGCGGACAGGGCTGGGTGGAGCCTGCATCGTCGTTCAGGCACAGCCTGGTCTCGCTGTCGCTCACGGGGAAGCACGCGGTGTTTCCGGGGCAGGCGTCATCTCCCGCGTCGGTGCAGTCGATTGTGCAGACGTTGATGCTGCCGAAGGCCTGGCAGGTGGTGCCGTTCTCTCCGCAGTCGCTGTCGGATTCGCAGCGCGTGCAGACGTCACAGTCAACCTCCGCTGCGGGGCTCGAACCGCTGCCGGCACCCTCCCCGTCCTCGTCCATGCAGATGTAGGTGGAGGGGCAGGCACCCGAGGGAGCATCCTCGTTGAGGCAGATGCGGTGGTCGAATCCCTCTGCGGCGAAGCAGCCCGCATTCGTGGGGCAGTCCTCGTCGCTGTCGCACGCGGTGATGCAGTACGTTCGGATGCCATAGAGCTGGCATGAGCCGGTGTCACAGTCGTCGTCCGAGTTGCAGCGGCGGCAGACGTCACAGTTGCCCTGCTCCGGCGTCTCGCTTCCGCCACCGGCCACCACACAGTCGCCGGTGGCCGGGTCGACCTCCTGGCCCGCAGGGCAGCTCACATCGCCGGTCGGGATGAGGCACTGGTAATCGGCCGGGCAGGCTCCGCCGCCCTGCGCGTTGTCGTTGAAGCAGACGTTGGCCGTCCCGCCGCCCTGAATGCCGACCTGGAAGCAGGCGCTGTTGCCCGGACAGGGTTCGTCATCGTCGCAGCCGAAGATGCAGCGTCCGCCGCCCCCGTCCTGAAGGTCGAGGCACTGCCCGCCCGGGCAGTCCGCGGCCGACGTGCAGCTGTTGCAGACGTCGCACTCCTCGTAGGTGCGGCTGCGATCCGGGATGCAGTTGCCGGTCTCGCCGTCGCAGATCATGTTCGTTGCGCACTGAACGCCGTCACAGGGGTTGGCGGGGGTACCCCCACCCGCACCGCCGGAACGGCAGGTGTAGCTCGGGGGACAGAACCCGCCACTGGCCGCGTCGGGGTTCAGGCACAGGTTGACCGTCTGGCCGCCCTGAATCGGCACGGTGAAGCAGGCCGAGTCTCCGGGGCAGTCTCCGGGCGCACTGCACTGCTGGGTGCAGAAGTTCTGGCCGGGAACGCAGAAACCGCCCGGGCCGCAATCGGTGTTGCTGCTGCAGGTGGCGCAGATGAGGCAGTCGGTGTCGATGACGCAGTTGCCGTCGACGCAGACCTCGTCCGACGCGCACTGGTTGTCGCTGGTGCAGGGTGGCAGGAAACACGCGCCCGTTCCGAGGTTGCACTCCTCACGTCCGGGACAGTCCGCGTCGCTGCTGCACGGGGGAACGCGGCAGATGCCATCGATGCACACCTCGCCCGGAAGACCGCAGTCGCCGTCGCTCGTGCACGTACAGTCTCGCGGGTAGAGCGTGCAGACGCCTTCCTCGTCGTCCGGATGGAGGGTCCGTGCCCCGGTTCCTCCCTGATAGGCGAAGTACATCGTGGCCTGAGGGATCGGAGAATGATCCAGCCCGAGCCAGTGTCCCGCCTCGTGCGTCGTGATCGCCTGGAGGTCCGTGCCGCGGCCGCTGGTGACGAACCGGAAGCCCACCGCATTGAAGACCATCTCCGCGCGCACGATGTTGCAGCCCTGGAACTGCGGCCGTACAAAGGCGATGGTCTGGTTCTGGCTGCCCCAATCGGATGGCCACGAGTCCTCCACGAACGCCATCATGCGGTCCTGAATGCTGAACCGCTGCGGCGTCCGGGTCGTGGTCTCCCCTTCGGTGCTCCGCCAGCCGCTGCAGCAGGGGCGCCCCCACTCCGCCCAGGAGTCGCGGAACACGCGGCGAACCTCGTCGAAGGGAATTCTCGAGTAGCCGTCGACGTTGATGTTGTACGTATTCGGAATCTGGTTGCCCGCCCAGACCGAGTAGGTGTCGGGCGTGCGGCAGCCGCGGTTGTCGAGCGGCTCCCAGGCGAGGGCGACCGAGGAGAAGGCGATCAACGCGCACACGAGCACGGTGCCGGCGAGAGAAAGTCGAGTCATCATCGGGGGGCTCCGGAAGGTCGGGGAATTCAGCGGGCGGGCTGTTCAAGGCGGACCGCCTCGCGGACTCGCTCCACCAGCTCGGCATGTCGCATCACCTCGACCCGGTGGATGTGGTACACCGGCTCCCCGGCACGTCGGTCATCATAGAACGAGAGGCTGCGGAGGTCCCGGCTCGCAAGCTCGGGGAGTTCCATCCCGTCCAGTCGCGGGATATCGATGCGGCGCATCCGCGTGGGGTCGAGATCCATCCCCCGCTCCACGGCCTCCTCGAGCGGAACCTCGGGCCCGACCGGCCCCGGCCCCGAACCGATCACGAACTTCGACTGCCCCAGCGCCGACGGCCAGAAGACGCCCTCGTCATCGTTGTGCAGGAAGACCATCACCCGCTCTCCGACCTCGAAGCGCGCATCCCCCGGAATGTACGTGGACACATCCCCGATTTGCCCGCCCCACTGGCGGAAGCGCACCGTCGTCGACGCGTCCCCCTTGAGCACCTCGGAGACAGAGAGCGTCCACTCCGTGAAGATGCCGCCCTCGTCCACCTGCCAGGTCCGCTGGCCCACAACCTCGCCCTCCACGACGAGCGTGCTGATCTCCGTCAGCCGCTCCACGTTCGCGTACAGCATCGTCGTAGCGTGTGCCTGCGCGGTCACCACGAGCGAAAGCGCGAGCACCGCGATCATCCAACATCCCTGCCCGGGCCACACCCGAACGTCCTGCCTGCTCATGGTCACTCCAGTGCTCGACATGTCGTATCCAGTCCTCTGATTCGTCTGCGCCGGCGGCGCTCCCATCAGCAGCACCGGCGCCGGGAGTCTAGGGTATCCGGCCCCATGACTCAACCCCGTTACCGTCCGAACACCCCGAACGAACACCCAGCAACGTCCACGGCCGACCCACGCGCACCCGGGCAGACCCATCGGGGTTGCCATTGCGGCGCACACCCGTAGAACGCTCCTCGCGCCCACGCACAGCGCACTCCAGCCCCCTCTCCACCCCACCCGCCGTGCTGCGACTCCTCCTCGGCCTTCTCGTGCTCACCCTCGTCGCGGTCCTGGCCGTGCTCGCCCTCGGCGTGACCCCGAACCCGGGCACCCAGTCCGTCCAGCAGACCCTCGTCGACCTCGACGGACTCCCCGAACCCTCGGGAACGCCAGAGAGCATCCGCCTGCTCGTCCTCGACGCGGCCCACCTGCACGCCCTCCCCCGCTTCCGAACCGCCACGGCCCGCCCCCACGTGGAAGAAGCCGTCCGAGAGTTCGCCGGACAAGCCGCGCTCCGACGTGCCGACATCATCGTCGTCCTCGACTGGCCGCTCGATGGCTCGGCCCTTCATCGCGGACGTACCCTCCAGCTCCTCGCCTATCACAACAACCTGCACTGGCAGGCCGGTTTCGCCCTCCTGAACCGCCGGCGCATCCCCGCCTTCGCCCCGCCCGAACTCCCGCGCGGCGCATACCGCGGCGGACCCGTCATCCTCTCCCGCTTCCCCATCGAATCAGTCCACACCGAGCGTCACGCATTCGCCCCGCACGACGACATCCCGACCCGCCTCTGGGGTGCCCCACCCGGCATCCTCGACGCCAACCTCAGGATCGGCCCGGAACAGACCCTTGACGTCCGCGTGCTCGATCGTGTCCCCCACACCGACCATGACTCCCACGACGGCATCCTCGTCGGCAGAGCACCCCTTCCGCTGCCCCCGGACGCCATGCCCTCCCCAACCGGGCTCTCCCGGGATGATCGCGCCGCCGCCCACCGCGGCCCGGTGGCCCATCGCAATGACGACGGTACCCTCGTCGTCCTCGCCCGGGACTGGGCACCCGTCATCGGCGACGGCAGCCTCGACCTCGAGGGAAGACTGCCCAGCCCCGCGCTCCTGATCGAGATGCAGCGCCGGCCCCCCGTGACGCCACAGTCCGCATCGGACTCACCCCCGAACACGGATCTTGACGTGTCCCCGTGAACGCCTTCCCCTCCCCCCCGAGTCCGCACGCCCCTCCATCGGAGCGACCATGCCCGAAGATCGCCGACAGCCACAACGCCGCGCTCCGCTCGACGAACGCCTCGCGGAGCGCGCCGGTCGGAACATCGAGATCGACCCCACGACTCCGCTCGTGGACGCAGAGCCCCATGTCCTTCTCGAACGCGCCGAGGATCGCGTCGTCGCAGCACTTGGCGCCCTCGTGCTCCGACACGCCGCGCGCTTCGGGCAAACCCGGGCCCTGCTCCGCTCCGTCGAGCAGACCCTCGCGCTCCTCACCAGCGACCTCGACTCCCGCGACATGATGACGCTGGAGGTCGAAGCCTATGGCATCGTGGACTGGTTCGTTGGCGGGACACCCCGCTCCGCCCTCGACGCGGACCGGATCGCCCGACGCGTGGGAGACACGGTACACTACGATCCCAACGCGTCGATCGGTGACCTCCTCGTGCGGGCCATCGACGAGGGATTCGATGTCCGCGTCGACTATTTCTCGCGCAAACGCGGCGAGATGAACACCCGCCGCGTGACCCCCATGCGCATCGAGGCGGAGGTCTACCTCGTTGGCTGGTGCCACGCGCGGCGGGCCACCCGAAACTTTCGCATCAACCGCATCACACGCTGCATTCCCATCAACGGGTCTCCGAACGACGCTCCTCGTCAGGTGTCCGCCGCCAACGAAGCGGAAGGCCCTCGGCAGATCTCGCTGCTCGACGACGACTGAGAGGCGGCCCCGTCAATCTTCGGAACGAACGATATCGATCACGCGGCGCCCCCAACGCGCAGCAGGTTCACTCCTCCTTTTCCACCCACGGCTCGAAGACCACCGGCTGGGTCCATGTGAACCCGCCGTCCTCGTTGCCCGGACACCCGGTGGCGCGCGCGCAGTTCATCCAGACCGTATTGCCCCTGGTGTCCGGACCCTCCAGCTCCCAGTGGGCCGGCTCGCCCGGCTCGCCGCACCGGGGGCACCGCGCGTCGCACGTCCCCCGCGCTGCCGAGGTGCTGAACCGGATCTCGAACTCGATCTGGTCCTTGAGGGCGGCGATCAGCAGGTTCTCGCTGCGGTGCAGTGTACGCTTCATCAAGGCTTCCTCACTCCGGGGGACATTCACCGGCGGGAAGGTGAGCACCGTCCGCGTCGCTGACAATGCCCTCGCCACTCCACGGTCCCGCTGCCAGTGCCTGGTCCTCGTCCGGCCATCCTGGCGAGAGGCGGACGAAGTCGCACAGCGCCGCGCCGGGCGAGAGCGACTCCCGGACCGCTCGAGCCAGCCGCGCCGTGGCACCGGACGCCATCGGCCCGCACAACCAGCGCGCGGCGAGCTGGCGCCGGAAGAACGTGCGCTGACGGCGCGCATACCGGCGGGTATCCCGTGCAAGGCGCTCCACGAGACCGTCCGCCGAGGCCCCGCCAACGAGCACCTCCACGGCATGCCGATAACCGATGGCGCGCATGGACTGTGCATCAGGGGACACCCCCGAATCGAGGAGCGCCCGCACCTCGTCGAGCAGTCCCGCCCGGACCATCGCCTGCGACCGGGCCTGGATTCGTGCATGCAGATCCTCTCGCCGCGCCGTGATGGCGAGCACCAGGGCCCGATGCCGGGTCTCGGCGAGGCCGTGGGCGCGCTGGGCCGCGGAGATCGGGTGCCCGGTGATTCGATGAACCTCCAGCGCACGCAACACACGGACCGTGTCCCGTTCGTGGATGCGTTCGGCTGCGCGGGGGTCCACCGCGGCGAGCTGCTCATGCATCCGCGCCGGACCGAGTCGGTCCAGCTCCTGCCGAAGCGCATCGCGCACCGTGGCCGACCTGGGCAGCTCCGGCGCAAGTCCATGCAGCAGACTGCGCAGGTAAAGCCCGGAACCCCCGACCACGATCGGGAGGCGTTGCCGAGTGCCGATGAGCCGGATGGCCTCGTCGGCGTCGCGCACGAAGTCGCCGGCGGTGTAATCCTCTTCCGGCTCCCGGATGTCGATCAGGTGGTGCGGAACCTCCTGCTGCTCCACGAGGGTTGCCTTGGCGCTGCCGATATCGAGGCCACGATGGATCTGAACGCTGTCGGCGTTGACGATCGACCCGTTGAGCACGCGGGCGAGAGCCAGTCCGAGCGCGGACTTTCCGGAGGCCGTCGGGCCGACAATGACGAGAATGGGGGTCCGGTTCATCGTCGGTCGAAACGCTGCTCGATCTCGTGCAGTCCCATCCGGAAGTAGACCGGTCGACCGTGTGGACAGTTCCCGCCGAAGTCGATCTCGTCCATCCTCGTGAAGAGAGTCATGACCTCCTCGCGCGTCAGGGTGTCGCCGGCCCGCACGCTTCCGTGACACGCCATTCTGGAGAGAACCGCATCCTTCGCTTCGTCGATGCGGGTGGACTGCCCGGAATCTCCCAGCTCGTCGAGCGCATCGCGGAGGAGATCGGCGTGCCGAGCCCTCGCCAGAAGGCCCGGTACGGCCTTGAGCGCAAAGTCTGTCCCACCGAACGGCTCGAGCTCGAAGCCGAGCTGCTCGAAAAAGGGGAGGCTCTCCTCGAGGAGGGCGGCCCGCAGGCTGTCGAAGCGCAGACGCTCCGGAAACAGGAGTGGCTGCGACTCGATCACCCGGTCCTTCCAGGCCCGGCGCAGGTTCTCGTAGGTGATGCGCTCGTGCGCGGCGTGCTGATCGACGATGATCAGTGCCTCCCCATCCGTGGCGAGCAGGTAGGTGCCGCGGAAATGCCCGATCCAGTGCAGGCTGGAGAAGAACTGGCGTCCGGTCGAGGAGATATCGGACTTCGGGGGAGGAGCTTCCGGCACCGCACCCCGTCCCGAAGGGAACGCGCCCCCGGCGCCGGAGCGCCGTGGGGCGTCCGGAGCAGCGGGTGCGGACGCCCCCAGAGTGTAGGTCCGAACCCCCTCGCCCCGAAAGGGCAGCCTGGCGGCGGCGGCGTGCTCCTCTCCCGTGGACGACTCCGCGTCCCGGAAGGGATTCCTCGTGGGCGAGCGCTCCTCGCGCACAGGCGGTTCACCCACGCCAGGCTGGCCTCCGTGTGGAATCCAGGGCGCGGCGGCGAGGGACTGATGAATCGCGCGCCGAACCGCGCGAAAGACACTGCCTGCTTCGTGGAACCGCACTTCGGTCTTCATCGGGTGAACATTGACGTCCACCGTGTGGGGTGGCGCCTCCACGAAGAGGACCACCACGGGGTGCCGCCCCCGGTCGATCAGTCCCTGATAGGCCACGCGAATCGCGCCATGAATGGATCGATCGCGCACGAAGCGCCCATTGACGAACGTCATCAGGCCACTGGTCGTTCGGCGGGTGAGCGCAGGCTGTCCGAAGTATCCGGAGGCCACCACGCCATCCTGCGTGGCGGGCTCCATGGGATGCATCATCTCGGCATCCTCCTCGCCGAGCAGGAGCCAGATACGATCCGCGAGGGACTGACCGCTCGGAAGATCAAGGAGCGGCCGGTCATTGTGGCTGAGGGAAAAGGCCACCCCGGGGTTCGCGAGCGCGACCCGCTGCAGCGTCTCCTGCACCTGCTTCAGCTCGGTCTGACGGGTCTTGAGGAACTTCAGGCGGGCGGGGGTGTTGTAGAACAGGTCACGAACGGTAACCGAGGTGCCGGGCGCTGCGCCGGCTTCTTCCACGGTGCGCAGCGATCCGCCCTCCACGACCACGCGGGTCCCGCCGAGCTGCCCGTGGGGCTTTGTGACCAGCTCGAAGCGCGACACGGAAGCGATGGAAGGCAGCGCCTCGCCGCGGAAACCGAGCGTGTCGATGGCGAAGAGCTGGTCCCGTCCACTGAGCTTGGACGTCGCATGGCGCTCGATGCAGAGCGTGGCATCCTCGCGACCCATGCCGCAGCCGTCATCGGTGATCCGCAGCAGGGCCAACCCGCCGTCCTCGAGTTCCACGGATATTCGGGAGGCACCGGCGTCAATGGCGTTCTCGACCAGCTCCTTGACGGCAGAGGCCGGACGCTCCACGACCTCGCCCGCGGCGATCTGGTTGGCGAGGTCCTCGGGCAGTCTGCGGACGCGGCCCTGCCGCTCGGATTGTGGCTCGCCTTCGGGGCGGGGTTCAGGCATGCTGCAGCGTGTCGAGAGACTCGGGCGGTGGGATGGCGAGGGAGCGTGTGCACGCCCTCCGGAGAGGACAACGGAACACATGTCGGAAGTTCTCGGCAAGCTCATCGCGGGGCGGTACCGCATCGACGCCCTGATCGGATCGGGTGGCGCGGGTGCGGTCTACCGGGCCACCCAGGAGCTGCTTCATCGGCCAGTGGCCCTCAAGACGCTCCGGCCCGAACTGGCCAACCATCCCGGTATCCGCCGTCGGTTCGAGCGCGAGGCGCGGGCCATCGCGTCGCTCCACCACCCGAACATCGCCACGGTGTACGACTTCGGCACCGACGCAGACGCCAGCATGTATCTCGCGATGGAGTTCGTCGAGGGCACAAGTCTCGCCGAGCTCGTGGAGCGGGAGAACCTGCCCTTCGGTACGCTGCGCCGGCTGTTCGACCAGATCCTGGCCGGGCTCGCACATGCGCACGGACGCGGAGTCATCCACAGGGACATCAAGCCGGCCAACATCCTGATCCAGGTCGATGACGAAGGGGAGCCGCTCGCCAAGATCGTCGACTTCGGCATCGCCACCCTCGCCGATCGTGCACGGCTCGACGAGCAGGCAGACGGTGTGGTCGGCACACCCCACTTCATGGCCCCCGAACAGGCGCGGGGCGAGGCCCACCTTACCCCGGCCGTCGACCTCTACACCACCGGCCTCATGCTCTACTGGGCCACTACCGGGCGCCACGCCTTCGACGGCGCCGACGCGGAGTCCGTGATGCGGGCGCAGGTGGAGGCACCCATGCCGCGGCCACGGTGGAGAGACGGCCTGTCCGTGCCCGAAGGGCTGGAGTTGCTGCTCCGGGACGCACTGCACAAGGACCCGACCGAACGCATCTCGACCTCCGGTGCATTTCGAGAGCGACTCCGCGCCCTCGCCGGCGGCGTCCTGCGGACGCGGGTGGAGACCACGGTCCCGCGTGGCAGTGCTCGGCACCCCGTCGCGAGCGCGCGGCGTCGGACGCTCCTCGAGAGCGTGGGGCACACCCTGCTCTCGGATCAGGCCGATGCGCCCCCCGCGTCGCCCACCACGCACACCGCGTCCACCGTCCCGTCGACCGACTCCCCTGCGACACCCATCGCCGCAGGCCAGGGCGCACGCAGTGCGCCGCCCCTCGTTGGCCGCCAGGAGGACCGCGGACTCCTGATCGAGGCCGCAAACCGCGTGCTGACCGAGCAGAAAGGGCTCATCGTCTCGCTCGAAGGAGAGGCCGGACTCGGGAAGTCCCGTCTCGCCAGATGGCTTCGTGACCAGGTCACGGAGGTGTCCGGATATCGTGCCGTGGAGGGAGCGTTCCACCGGGAAGGGGAACGCGGTCTGCGCGGAATTCGCGAAGCGCTCGAGTCGCTCCTCCGTGTGCGCGGCCTCGGACGCGACCGTGTTCTCGATACCGTGTCGAGCCGACTGCGCGAAGCAGGGGTCGACGCGCCCGATGACCACCGTCGCATCACCGAGTTTCTGCGGCCCGGCGGGAACCTTGAGCCGGATGACGGCTCCGGACAGCGGATCGAAGTGCTGTTCGATGTCCTCGTCCGGACGGTCGAGGCGTTGTCCACGCTGCAGCCGCTCATGATACTGGTCGACGACCTCCACTTCGCTGGACCCGAGACCCTCGCACTGCTGGAGTATCTCGCCGCCGAGATGGACCGTCGCGCCATGCGCCTGCTGGTCGTCGTCACCCTCCAGGTCGGAGACGCCGAGAGCGCCGTCGTCGACCAGCTCTCCGGAAGACTCGCCCGCTTCGAAGGCAACACCGTGCTGCGCAGGCGGCTGGCCCAGCTCGACCGCGATCAGGCAGAGCGCCTCGTCCTCTCGATGATTCACGCCACGCCCGAACTCGCGCAGCGAATCGTGGACCGCGCAGCCGGCAACCCGATGCATGTCGTGCAGCTCACCCGCTTCCTCCGCGAGGAGTCCCTGATCCAGTGGACTCCGGGCGGTTGGCAACCGGCCGAGGGCGTGGACGTGATGGAGGTGCTCCCCCCAAGTCTCGCGGACACGCTCGCCCTCCGCATCGAACAGGTGGAGGCCAGCCCGGAAACCGGAGCGCGCGTCCATGATCTGCTCGATCGGCTCGCCATTCTCGGCATGAGCGTACCCTTCCGCATTCTCGAACGAATGCTCGAACTCGAGGGGCGCCAGGACCTGACCCTCCACGTCGACCCCGATCTGGACCTGCTCCTCGACGAGGAACTGCTGACCATGACGGAGAAACGGGACGATGACATCCTCTCGTTCCCGACCAGCCTGGTGCGTGACGTCGTCCTCCGACGACTGCGCAACCGCCGCACGACACGCCGCCTGCACGCCCTCGCCGCGCAGGCCAAGCTCGATGCCCATGGCGGCGCCATGGAAAAAATCGCCGCCGAACTCGTCGCCCACTACGCCGGTGCACGAGATCGGACATCCGAACTCCAGGCGGCGCGGATGGTGGCCGAGGCGGCCGAACGCAACCATCGGCCGCACGATGCCATCGAATACTACAACCGATGCCTCCGCATCCTCGACGACCTGCCGGAGCAACCGGACAATGCTCCCGCCCAGAGGCGGAGCATTCACCTGCGTATTGGCCTGCTGAGCGTCGGTTTCGGGGAGTTCGAGAGCGCTGCGGGCGCGTTTCGGCGTGTGACTGCGGACCCCGGGGCATCCGCCGTGGAGCGGATCGTCTCCGAACTCGGCCTCGCGGATCTCGCGTGGATGCAGGGGCGTTTCGATGACGCCGAGCAGGCGGCCCAGAGCGCACTGGAGCTGGCTCGCGAACTCGACCACGCGGAAGGACGCGCGTTGCGGGGCCGCGCACTCCTCGCCCTCGCCCGGGTCGCGTGGCATCGCGGACGCCTTCCGCGGACCGAGGCGCTTGTCCGCGAGGCGCAGCAGCTCATGGACGACACGGACCTCGCCGAGCACCGGGCCGAGGTGCTCTGGTTCATGGCAGACCTGGCACGTGGTCGCGGCGAGCTCGCGCAGGCGGAGGAGCTGTTCCAGCAGTCCCTCGGGCACTTCAAGGCGCTCAACCACCAGCGAGGCATCGCCAAGTGCGAGGCCAAGCTGGCGGTCACCGCCCGGATGCGGAACGAACTCGATCGCGCGGCGCGACGCTATCGCCGGGCCCTGCAGATCTACGAGCGGCTCGGCGCACGACGTGGAGTCGCCCACCAGTTGAACGGGCTCGGAGATGTCGCGCGCTTCCGAGGCGACACGGCGCTGGCCACGGACCACTATCGACGCGCGGTCGAAATCTTTCAGCAGATCGGCGTGCCCTTCGATGCCGCGATTGCGCTCACCAACCTGGGCGTTGTCGCACGGGATGCCGGCCAGTTCGACGCGGCGGAGGACGCGTTCCAGCGCGCGCTCACGGTGTGCGAGGCCGTCGGCTACCCTTACCTGATCCTTGGCGTCAAACTCAATCTCGCCCTGAACGACGCCCTCTCTGGTCGCGAGGAGCGCTCACGACGACTGGTCGAGGAGAGCCTCACCCTGACCGCGGAAGTCGACCTCGTGGACCCCGACTATGCCCACCCGCTCGAACGGATCGGCGACCTTCGCCGCGAATCGGGGCGAATCGAGGAGGCCGAAACCCTCTACGGGCACGCGCTCACCATGTGGCGGGAGCTGGGCCGGTCGACGGACGCGGAGCGGGTTCTGGCTCACCTGGAGTCCATGCGGACAGCGTGAGCCGAGCACCCTGTGCCCATGGCCCCCCTTCCATGTTCGATGCAGCGTCTCCGCATCGAGCGCCCGTCGCCGTGCGGCTGATCTCGTCGCAGCACGCGACGCGGTGTCGACTCAGATCGTTTCGTCGAAGAACTGGCGCACGAACGGTCCGAGTTCCTGCATGGGCTTGCCCTTGCTGAAATACGCGTGAAGCCCGTGCTCGACGCACATGTCGTGCATGTCCTTCGATTCCATATGGCTGAATAGAATGATGACGACACGTTCGGTGAACGGGTCCTTCTCGAGCCGCGCGAGAATGTCGCGTACGCCGAGACGCTCCATGGTCACGTCGACGAGCACGACATCCGGCAGCTCGTACTCGAGCTTGGAGAGCGCGCCATTCGGGCTGGTGAGGCGCGTCACATCGAAGTCCGACTCCCGCAGCGACGCCTCCGCGGCGATCACATCGAGGATGTTGCCGTCGATGATCAGAACCTTGTGTTTCATGGTGCCCCGCGTCGGGTTGACTGGCCCGGAACCCCGGAAAAGCCGGGGGTCAAGGCTGATACTGCGCCCAGCGACGCTTCGTCAAGGTGTCCGGAGTGCCTCTCGCGGCGGACGGGCGGGGGCGTTTCGAAGGGCTTCCGCCATCTGGTCGGCCAGGCGCCGAATCTCCGGATCCTCGTCGGTGTCCCACGCGATCTCCACGAGCCATTCACGAAGACCGCGGCCTCCTATGTTGAACACCGCCTTCATGTACTTCATGCGCAGCGACTCCCTCATCACGTACTCGACGGGGCGAAAGGGTTCGTCATCTTCGAAGCTTCGCCCCATCCACCGTTCCTGATCACACCGGATCTCCGCAGGCGTCTCGCGAAAGAGCACGCGCAGGCGCGCATCGTCGTCGACGGTCGTGACATGCTTCATCGCCTCGGCCGTCGCGCAGAGCAGGCGGTGATCCTCCACCGCCTCGGCATGCGACCAGCGCTCGATCACCGCCTCCCTGGGCGCTGTCGTCCGCATCTCTCCAATGGCCCAGAGTGCAACCACTTCCAGATCGGACGGCAGCAGTCCAAGCAGCGAAGTCACCGGTCCGGCGCTGTCCGGGTTCCGAAGAAAGCCCAGCGCGTGCAGCACGGCCCTCGCCCGTCGATCGTCACCGATGGTAGCGGGCAACATGGCGAGCAGGCGCCGCTCGCCGTCCTCACCCGCAAGCCGCAGTCGACCGATCGCCTCGATGACCTCGATGAGAATCTCCCCGTCCTCGCTGTCGAGCATCGAGACGAGTTGCCCATGTCCTCGCACGATCTCGAGGTGCCCCACGGCCCAGATCGCCCACAGCCGGACTCCCGGCACCGGGTCATCGAGAAGCGTACGGACCTTCTCGCGCACATCCGGATCGTTGCCCGTGGCCCGGTTGATCGGATCGAGCAGCGAACGAACGGCCCTGGCCCGGTCGTTCGGCTCCTCGGCCCGCATGAGCGTCAGGTGGTAACCCTTGCGGTTGTACTCCTGCAGGTAGTTTCCGCTCACCACCTGAACCGCGAACCAGTTCGCGAACAGCAACACCGCGAAGAGCCCGTAGAACGGCAAGGTGTTGTCCTTGAACCGGTCGATCTGCAGCAGATCCTCGTCCGGAGCGTCGCCGTCCGAATCGGGAAGCCGCTCACCGACGAGGACACGTCGTCGCCACTTGTCCCCGAAGAGAAGGGAGCCCGCGAGCATCGCGTGGACGTAGGCCCCGAAGAGGACGAAGAAGAACTGCCCCGTGATGAGCGTGAGGTTCAGCCCCACGGACGAACTGGACCAGATCACGTGGTCCGCCACGAGGAGACCGTAGATCACGGAAGCCGCAAGGGAGACAAGCGAAACGACAGCGAGTGACCTCGGGCTCCGCGCAAGCCCACCGAGAAGCCCGAGTTCACTGACGGACGCGACAAGCTTCATCGATACGGTTCCTCGACGGTGGTCGGACACAGCGGATTGCACAGCCGCACAGCGCACGCTATGCTTTCGCCGGACAAGTCTTCACGCGCGCTCGGCAGCAGTCCGAACCGTACCGCAACACGCGCCCGAAATCCCTAACGCAGGACACCCACCATGTCACGCACGGCCCGGACCCTCCTCCTGGCGCTCATCTCCACGCTGCTCATGACCTGGGGGCCCCTGATGGCGCTCGCAGGCTCCGCGCCGAACGCGGAGGTTCTCGAGGAGTTCCTCCGCGCTGGACGCCGCTCCGACCGCGGCGACACGGCCAGTGCTCTGAGAGGCTTCCGTTCGGTCGCCGAGAACGCCCCCGACTGGGCCGACGCGTTCATCAACCTCGCTGTCCTCGCGGAGCATGAAGGGGACTGGGCCACCTGTGTCATGGCCTTCCGGCGCTACGTGTTCCTCGGGCGCGGCGGCCCCCCCCCGGGGGGGGGGGGGGGGGGGGGGGGGGGGGGGGGGGG
>REDH01000032.1 GCA_007693585.1 Deltaproteobacteria bacterium | reverse complement strand
GCTTCTGAGCGCCACGGTGGCGGAGCTGGTGGCGCGGGCGGGGTGAGCGGCGCCGTGGAGGTCCGGGGAGAGCTGCGCGAAGGGGTTCGAGCGACGGTTCCGCAGCATCCGGCTCAGCCGGCTTCTGGCTCCTCCTGCGCGCGCAGCAGCTCGACGTCGAGGACGTCCTTCGCCCTGCCGGTGGAGAGCTTGTTCCGGATCAACGCCTCTCGGCCGATGACCGGGATCCTCTGCCCTCCATGCTCGGCCAGCACTCGGTCCTGCACGGCCTCGGAAAAGGACACGCCGCTCAGCCGGGTCAACAGGTCGATCCGGCGGGGTGGAAGACCGAGCTGGTACACGGTTCCCGGGGTCGCCAGGTCGTCGGCCGTGATGCCGTGCTGCGCCAGTGGAGCCCCGAACGCCGCCAGCGCTCTCACCGCGCGCGCGGCGTTCTCGGCAGTGGGTTCCAGCAGGATGTCGAAGTCTGCCGTTGCCCTGGGGATTCCATGGGCTGCCAGGGCGTGCGCGCCGACCACGAGGTAGGACACGCGAGCGTCCTCCAGCGCCGCGAGCAGATCCAGCGCATCCTCGTGCAGCAGCGGCTTCTCCATCACCCGTCCGTGGGCCGGATCACCCGTCCGGGCCAGCGCGAGCGATCCCGGTCGGGCCACGGCTTCCCGCTGAGCGCCCAGGCGGCCTCGCTGAGTTCCAGCAACAGCGCCAGCCGCTCTTCCGGCGTGCCGGGGATCACCTCCCCACCCTCCATCTCCTCGAGGGTCGTCCGGCGACCGGGCCAGGAAGCTCTCGCCGCCGCCCGCGCTGCTCTATCGTCCCGCGTGTTGTCCGCCATCACGCCTCCTGTCGCGCGTGCCACCCCCTCACCCTAGGCCACCCTCGCGGTGCCGGCAACCGCGAGCGCACGGCTGCGGAGATGACCGGTGACACTGCGAAGCGCGGACGGCAGCCGATCACGACGCAGCGGAGCCCGAGCACCCCACTGGCGGAGCGGGTGGCGCGGGCGGGTGGCGCGGGCGGGTGACGCGGGCGGGTGACGCGGGCGGGTGGCGGGGGCGGAGTAAGGGGCGCCGTGGGGATCGCTCTTGCGGCTTGACTCGGCACGGGCCAACCCAGCACACTCGCCGAGCACGAGATCGCTCGAACCCTCCAGGAATCCCGCCACTTGCCTGGTCCCGCGCACAGGAGCCCGCCCATGAACACCCGGTTCTCGTACCTCTACAGGGACGCAGGAAACTACAAGACCCACCACGACGTCGTCCTGACTGGCCACCTCGAGGAGGCCGCTGTGCGCAGGCTCCTCTTCGAGGGCGAGCTCTTCATCCCGCACGAGCTCGGCCTCCCCGAACTGCAGCGCGCCCCGTTCACCGCCGACGACCACATCTGGCACGAGCTCGAGACCATCGCCCCCACCGCGGACGTCCCGACCGACCCCCGAAGCGCCGCCGAGCTTCTCGCGTCCATGGAGCAGGCCTCCTCCGCCGGATGGAACGAGACGGCGGCGATGCGACGGTGGGGGCTGGTGTGAGGGGCGCGGGGTAGTCCACACCCCACCGAGGTGCGAGCAAGTAGACCGCTGCGACTCACGGCCCGCACCCCACAAACCGGGACCTCCGCGGGCGGGCTCGCACCAACGTGGCGCGAGACGTGGACTCGGGCAGCGGCGTGCCAAGTGTCTCAAGACCACGCGTCAGCCGCTTGACTTGAAGCGGCAGCGCTGGGAACGTGCTGATGGTCGCCTCGTTGTACGAAACGACGATGACTGAACGGGTGCACGATTCCACTAGACGCAGCTTCGCTCGCAGCTCTGCGGTTGCAGTGCTGGCGACGGAGGATATCTGGATCTATGAGCACGAGCACTGGCCACTTTCTTCGTGCTGTGGAGCTCGAGAGTTTTCGCAGCTTCCGCAAGGCATCGGTGCCGCTCGGCCCCTTGACGGTACTTGTCGGGCCGAATGGAGCAGGAAAGAGCAACTTCCTGATGGTCATTCGGTTTCTTTCGGCAACTGCACGACTTGATCTCGAGGAGGCCATCCAGCTTTTCGGAGGATTCGAGCGGCTCTGCTTCCGTGGCACTGCGGCGCGGCGGCCTCGATTTCGAATTCACCTGAAGGCCTCCGTCACCCGATACGCATCGGACAGTGCCCTGGATGAGTATACGCTTCGGGTAGAGCAGTACCCCAACCGCATTGCTCGCTTCGAGGAGTTCAAGTTCAAGCGGTATCAAGGACGTGGGCGAAGAATCGCAGTTCAGGGCGCAGGATTCAGCGTTGATGATGGTCGTGGCGAGCGGCACCACGCACTTGCACGTTCAGCCACTGCACTCTCGACACTTCCGAGACTGGGAAACGACCACGGCGGAGAGCAGGTACGCCAACTCGCTGAGCTCCTCACCTCGTTCCGTGTGGTGGACATCAACGTTGCTCACGCGCGAACTCCTGCTCGCAGGTCGCAAGACGGGGCCTTCCTGCAGCCAGACGGATCCAACTTGGCGTCATTTATCGAGTACTTGAGCAACCGACACCCACAAGCCTTTCGTCAGCTGCAAGATGATATGCGCTATGTCGTTCCGGGGTTTCGGAAGCTTGAACTGTCTCCCATCGGTGGTGCCGCCGAAGGCCTGGAGATCAGGATCGTCGAAAAGGGACTTCCGAGGAGCACCCCCCTCGCTGATGCCTCCTATGGCAGCGTGCGTGCACTGGCACTCCTCGCCATCCTGCACGACCCGTCTCCACCGCAGCTCACCTGCATCGAGGAGGTAGACCACGGACTTCACCCACACGCGATGGACAGGCTCGTCGAGCGCTTCCGGGAGGCCACCGCCCGCACCCAGCTTCTCCTGGCCACCCACTCTCCTTCACTCGTCAATCGTCTTGAACCTTCCGAGCTACTGGTCTGCGAGCGCGATCCGGACACTGGCGAGTCACTTCTCCCAGCCGTCGATCCTCACGATGTCGTGCGTATGCGCGAAGCCACGGACCTTGGACTTGGTGAGCTCTGGTTCTCTGGCGCGCTCGGTGGAGGGCTTCCCTGATGCCTCCACGAGGTCGAGCAAAGGGACGCTCCTCACGTGCGAAGAGCAAGCGCGTTGTGCTGGTGTTCGGCGAGAGCCCAAATGATCGAGAAGCGCTCAAGCATCTCGTGCGCGCCCTCGCTCCGAGCGTGGGCTCGATAGAGCCCATTCGTGAGCCACTTGTGCTGCAGAAGGGACGGCCCCCAGAACGGCAGAAAGCCGCAGCCGACCGACTCGCGAAGGTGGTGCGTGCGCGACAGGCAGTGCATGAGGTGGAGGCCGTGGTTGCCCATGAAGACTGCGACGCGCTCGAGCCAGAGCATCAGAAGCTCGAGAAGGAGATCGAGACGCGTCTGGAGAGTGCCGGGGTCTCGCCAGTCGTGGCGGCCTGTCCGGCGTGGGAAATGGAGACGTGGTGGTATCTATGGCCAACAGCGCTTCGGCATACGAACCCGTCGTGGGCTCGCGTTGACAGGAAAGGCAAGGATCTTGGAAAGATTGCCAACTCGAAGGAGGCACTGCGCCGAGACCTCCTCAAGGGCACTCCACCCGGTACCGTTCGCTATGAGGAGACCGACGCACCCAGGATTGCGCGTCATGTGGAACGATTGAACATCGTCGACCAGCGCAACGCGCGATCCGCCTCGTTCGACTCCTTTGCCTCCCGGCTCCGGGCGGTCCTGTGCCGCTAGCTGCCTGACCTCGCACCCGTCGGGTGGTGCAGGAACTTGCAAGGCACACAACCTGCCCCCCTTGCACCCCCACCCCACCTCGTGCATCCAAGCCCCGCGGACCGGGTGCGCCCGGCCGTGAGCGCAGCGCACCGCCGTCCCGGATGCCATGGTCCTCGCCCTCCACATCGGCGCTGCGATAGCGCTCCTCGCCCTCGCCCTCACCCTCGTGAACCGCTTCACCTGGGCGCGGCCGGTGCCCGACGCCGCGCGCGCTGACCGCACCGAATCCCCCGCCGCGGCTGCGCCGCGGCTGTCGCTCCTCCTCCCGGCCCGCAACGAGGGGCACCACATCGCCGCCACCCTCGCCGCCGCCTCCGCCGCCAGCGGCGACGAGGTCGCCGAGATCCTCGTCCTCGACGACCACTCCACCGACGACACCGCCGCCCGCGTCCGCGAGGCCGCCGAGCGGGACCCCCGCATCCGCCTCCTCCACGGCCGCGACCTCCCCGCCGACTGGGCCGGCAAGCCCCACGCCTGCCACCAGCTCGCCGAGGCCGCTCGGCCCGGCACGGACCTGCTCTTCGTCGACGCCGACGTGCGCCTGCACCCGGGCGCGCCCGCCGCCATCGCCCGCCGGCTCGCCGAGGGCACGGACGTGCTCACCGCCGTGCCGCGCCAGGAGGTGGGCAGCCCCCTCGAGCGCCTCGTGCTCCCCCTGCTGCACGTGACCTACGTCTCGTGGCTGCCGCTGGCCCTCATCCCTCGCGTGCGCGATCCCCGCGTTCTCGCCGCCAACGGCCAGGTGCTCGGCGTGCGCCGGGTGGTGTTCGACGCCATCGGCGGGTTCGACGCCATCCGCACCGCCCTCGTGGACGACATGGCCCTGTGCGGCCGCGCGAAGTCGGCGGGCCACCGGGTGCTCTTCGCGGACGGGCACGCGCTGGCGACGTGCCGGATGTACCGCAACGCCGCCGAGGTCTGGCGCGGGTTCTCGAAGAACCTGTTTCCGGGGCTCGGCGGGTCGACGGTGGCGCTGCTCGTGGTGCTGGCGCTGCACCTGCTGGCGTGGGTGCTCCCGCCGCTGGCGCTGGCGCTGTGGGCGGCGGGGGTGGGCGCGCCGGCGTGGCTGCTGCCGGCGGCGGTGGCCACGGGGGCGGCGGTAGTGCAGCGGGGGGTGCTCGCGCTGCGGCACGGGCATCCGGGGTCGGGGGTGGTGCTGCATCCGGTGGCGGTGGGGGTTCTGCTGGCCATCGCGCTCAATTCGTGGTGGTGGTCCGTGCGCGGACGCATCGAGTGGGCGGGGCGGACGTATGATTCCAGTGGGGTGCCGAAGCCGTCGGCGGCGCCGGCGGAGGTCCCGTCGTCGGTCGCGAAGACGCAGGGGCACCCCGAGGCCTGAGGGAGCGCGAGCATGAGCGAGCAGATGCAGAGGGGCGCCGAGGGCGCGGGGGCGACGGGGTCGCGGGCGGTGGTGATCGGCGCGGGGCTCGGCGGGCTTTCGGCGGCG